>JALTKP010000252.1 GCA_027078075.1 Gammaproteobacteria bacterium
TAACATGTTACGGGCTTCACCTTACATTATTTTGGATTTAATAGGGATGATTGAACCATACAAGGCAATCAAGATCGTTCGCTTGTCGCTCACTGGGACGTTTGAAAGCGGTGCTTCCGCACACACTTTTAAACGCCGCTTATCTTAATCGTTAGAATTTTAGTTTGGATAATAGTATGAAAAAAAAATACCTTATCGATTCATTATTTAGTGAGACACGTAAAAACTGGAGTTTAATGACAATCTATGAAAAATTTGAACAAATTATTGCTCTTATTCTTAGTTTTCTCATAGCTGTTATCATTATGGTTTCTGTATTTCAACTGATTTTACAAATTTTACCCTTGTTGATTGGCGGTGCGATCGATCTTTCGGACCACAAGGTGTTTCAATCTGTTTTCGGTATGATTATGACTGTATTGATAGCTATGGAGTTTAAACACTCAATAGTTCGCGTGATTGTAAAGCGTGAAAGTATTATCCAAGTGAAAACTGTCGTTTTAATTGCAATATTAGCTATAAGCAGAAAATTTATTATCCTAGACACTTATGTAACTGATGCAGCAACGATAGCAGCGCTTTCATTCAGTATTTTAGTATTGGGAATTGTGTACTGGCTAATGAGAGAACGTGATGATAGAAATGTTCAAAAGATACATAACACCCATATACCTAACGATGAATAAATCGATTCTAACAAGGCAAATGCACTTGGATAGAAAAAAGCGCCGCTCGTTCCTTGCTATGCTTTTTTCCACCGGTGATTTGCAACGTTAGAGCTTATTCGTTCATTGAAACAAACCCTTCGTTCTGAAGAGCTATAATTACCCCTCTTAATAAATAATTATTGCTGAAATTTATTATGTACTTGCGACCTCCTTCTTTGAGAGGTGCTATTAATTTGTTTCTCCTTAATTTTGCTATTGCTCTAGAGCGCTCAGCAGGAATCTTGCCAGGCATTGTTGATTCAATATCTGACGATTGGAAGACTAATTTGTTAACTGCTATTTTTAGAATCTCAGACTCGAGCTTAGTGATATTTTCTCTCTCTCTGCAAAAAATAATAGCAGGCAAAAGTATTTTTTGAGCAAGATAATCATAGTCAGTCAATTTATCCACTTTACTAATTTCATTGTTTAACCCATTAAGAACATAGGAGCACCAATTTAACAATCCTTTATCAGTACCTTTGTCGCCCTCAGCAAGCATTTCATAATATTTTTCTCGATCACTACAAAAAACAGCCGTTGGGTTTAAAATACGACCTGTTTTAACTTTAAATCCCTGTTTAATTAACATGGCATAGGTAAGCAGCCTTACAGCACGACCATTGCCATTGTTGAAAGGGTGAATCCAGCAGAAACGATGGTGTGCAAGTGCAGTTTTCAATAGATCGTATTTTTGCTCATCATTCCTGTTTATAAATGTAAATAGTTCATCCATGTAGCGAGATACATGAGTGGCATCTGGAGGTAAATGATAAGAGCCAGAAATTTGAACATTGCCTTTTCTAAATTCTCCTGGTGTGCGGTCTCCTTCCCTGGTTAAGCCATCTACAGTTAGCTTGTGAAGCTCATGTACAAAAGCTTTATTGATTGGTGTTTCATCGTCTAAGGTGTTCTCAATAAAAGTCATAGCTTGTTCCATGTTAGCTATTTCCTGGATGTCCTCATCATTTCGTATACCAGGATCTATCTTAGTCTCGATATATTCTGCTATTGTAGTGTTGTTTCCCTCTATCCTTGCTGATCCAATACTCTCGAGCAGGTGAAACACATTTTTTAGTTGGAAAAAGATTGCGGGGTGTGTACTACCGCCCAGCTTTCTTTTCCTTAGGTGTTCTAAGTTAATAATAGCGTCTGTTAAATCGGAACCAAACGATGGTTCTACAATTCTTAGCTCATAATTACGAAATTTAGGCATAATAATTGACAGCTACTCTTTAGGTTATTTAACAAAGCAACTATATATACTTAATATATTCAATAACTTATAATACATTTCGGCATATTGCTATTTAACAAGTATAGCGTACAATAATTACCAATGGAAACAATCAAGATAATCAGCTCTAACTAGGCACTCCAGCCGATTCGTCGCCGCAGGGCGGCTCATCTCATCTCAGCTGAGTTTTGTCGTTGAATGTCTGCTTTTGGCTGTGAGCTCAACCAGTCGATGCAACACTTGCGTTAATTGAGGATCTGCTTCTGCTGATCAACAGCCATTAGAAATACCAAACTTGAGAGCTATTTTTGGCTGAAAGGTTCAGTCTATACTAACCACATTCGGATAAATTATGCTCCTATGCATATCAGTCTACGAAGCGAATAATTTTTTACGTTCTGAGTTCATCCAGCTTTCAGCCTCTTTATTAATATCAGATGCTTTTCGCCCTTCGGTTTGTATTGCCGCGCCAACAACAATTTTGACTGTTCCAGGATATTTAATGAAGCCTCGTTTTCGCCAAAATTCCCCGGCATTATGTGTTACAGGGATCACCGGCTTACCGGTTTTAGCGGCTAACATTGCACCACCTATTCCAAAGGGTTTTGTTTCAGTCGGTTGTAGGCGTGTGCCTTCCGGGAAGGTGATCACCCAGCGATTTTGTTCAAGTCGCTTTTTGCCTTGCGAAATAACCTGATTGAGTGCTTTTCGACCTGCTTTGCGATTAATGGCGATGGGTTCAAGTACCCAGATAGCCCAACCAAAGAAGGGCACCCAGAGAAGTTCACGCTTAATAAGCCAGGTTTGAATGGGAAAAATATTAGTCAGCGCAAGCGTTTCCCAGGTAGATTCATGACGACAGAAAACGATTGCTGAATCGATACCGTTAATATTCTCAAGCCCTTCTACTTCATAATGAATATTACAGGTCATTTCTAGCCACCATATAACAAAGCGATGCCATAGATGCAGATAGGCATAACGCCAGCGGTGCGGTAATAGAATGGTTAAAAAACAGGGTGTAGCAAGAATGATGGTGGCTAATATCATGCCGATAGAAAAAATCAGTGATCGTAAAAAAAGCATGTTAAGACTCTTTTAATAAGGTGCCCGCCAGTAAAGCATGCACAGCCTGTTTTAGATCACAATAAACCGGAACGCCATCAATGCCTTCTTCGGCATAAAGCGTTTTAGTGCCCTTACCGGTTCTAACGAGAATAGCCTGTCCACCGACGGCTTGAGCTGCTTGTATATCACGTAGTGAATCACCAATACAGGGAACACCTTCCAGGCTGGTATTGAGGCGTTTGGCTATTTGTTCGTATAACCCCGGCAG
>JALTKP010000253.1 GCA_027078075.1 Gammaproteobacteria bacterium
TTTAAACTCATCAAGTAAATCTTCGCAAAAGGGCCGATCAAATCGTGCATTATGTGCAATCACAATCGCAGCATCAGCAAGCATTGCTTTCACCGCATCCAAATCCAATGACTGACCTTTCACCATCTCATCGGTAATACCGGTTATTTGTTTGGCTATTTCTGGAATCGGCATCTGCGGATCATTCAGCCCATTGTATTCTGGTAATATCCGATATATTCGTCCAGCTGCATCAAACTCAAAAGGTACCATTGCCAGTTCAATCACCTTGTCTGTATCAGGATCTAAGCCAGTTGTCTCGGTATCAAGGAAAATCCCGATTCGCTTGCTCGCCTCATTTGGCTGGTGATATGCCTTAACAGGAATAAAACGCTTAATGATTCTGTAATCACCGGTTGCTTCGAGTTGTTGGACACAGTCATTTATCATATTTTTTTCCATTGCCAAAGCCTGAATAAGTTACTTGATTATCTCATGTTTATACGTCGCTATCATACTGATAAGACTATAAAAACAAACACTTATCAACAAGTGATCTCTATATAACCTTATTAGTTCTAATGAATATAATGCCAACTATTTACCTTGATAACCAGCCCCATAAAACTACCCTATAGGAAGTGATATCAGTGGACGATATAACAAATATTAATGGACAGTTATTAATCGAACACGAGAGTATCTTTATGAAGAACCTTAAAACTTACTGCGCACAACTTATTACGATATTGTGCTTAGCTCCCTTTGCTGCAAATGCAGATGTCGGCATCGTCGCCATTGCAGTAGATGCTAACTTACAAGATAAGGGTGCGTTTGAAGCAAATGCAGGAATTAATGAAGGTGACGTGATCAGTACCGGTCCAAATGGCAATTTAACCATTTTATTTGATGATGAAAGCATGTTAACTCTTGGTCCAAACACAAAGGCCAAAATTGTTAAATACAGTGAAACGCCTGCTCCTGGAGTTTCTGAAATAAAAATTATCAGTGGTAGCTTTAACTATTTTCCTGGCACCATTCTCGAGAACGGTGGTCAGCAGTTACTAACAAACCTTGTCGATATTAATAAAAATGAATCTAAACAAACCCAGCATGAATCATTTGAATCTCCTCAACAGTCTGCGCAAACGAATGTCCAGTTAAAAGTCACGCCACAAGTTAACAACAGTAGTGATAATGGTTTAAAAACCGGTGGAGTAGGTTCAACAACGTTACTAAACAATATCAATACAGCTGATCTAGGTGTAACCACCACAATTTCGAAACCTATTATCAACTTGGTTGTAGCAAGTTCTGGTGTAACTGATGGCTCGAATGGGGGCAATACATCAGTGTCTGGTGTTGAACAAGATATAGCCCCCATGGCAGCGCCAGAATTAACATTCACTATCGACCCTGCTTTTCATTTTGATATGAATGGTATGAATCTTCATAGAAAAGATTCAGCTGATAATGGTCATGTACCACATTCATGATATTGTTAGTACACTAGTTTCAACACTTAATGTGAATAAAATCAGGAATAATGATATCCATTCAAACTGTCCTAAAAGAAGGTCATAAAGTTGCATCAGGAGAGGCTAAGGATTCGCCTTACCCCGAAGGTTCAATCACAATGCAAGCTCCTTTTCTCAGACAACATGGCATTGAGCTTGACGGTTATTATCATGCAACTCTAAATTTATCCATCGAACCACATCAGTTTAAAATGGTGGCTCCCGAATTTTCAGTTCATAACCTTCATTGGGCAAAAGGTTTTCCAGCCGAAGATTTTTCATTTTCAAAATGTGAAGTTGAGGTTAACAACACAACCTATAGAGGGCTCATCTACTACCCTCACCCTGAAACTAAAATAGGTCATTTCCATAACACATCTTTAATCGAAGTTATTACTCACTTCATTCCTTCACTTAAATATGGTGATCAAATATTACTAAAATACAATGAAGCTGAAATAAATATTCACTAAAACAATAGCCTATCTTCTCTTCGCAATCGTTTTTTATAGACACAAATAGTCCTTTTCACGTAAAATCCTCTAAAATAATAATTAAATTCTTTTTAGAGAGATTCCCATGTTGCGTCAACTTATCTTAATTGTGCCATTAATTACTTTTCTTGCTGGCTGTCAGACCACCGCTCGTCACGTCGCATTAGATACAAAAAAGGCTTCTACTATCAAATTGGTACGAGTTTTGAGCATGATTCCACAAGATGAAATTATCGCCCGTTCAAAACCGTCTTATGTCACTGTTGCCGTTGGCGGTGGGCTACTTGGTGCAGCGATTGACTCTTCTATTACAGAAAATCGTATGCGTGAAATCTATGAGGTATTAGAACCTGCTTACGATAATTTCGATGATGTAGATCTGCGTCAAATATTTTGGCCTCAATTGCACGAATTTTTAAACCATCGCGCACGCTTAAATGCAGGGAATATCAAAACAACATCTTGGCTTATTACTGCATCTGAACGAGATACGCTCATCGACAATATGAAAGAGGATGCTTATCTCGAACTTTATACAAACTACTTTTTTGACCCTGACTTACGTACCTTTAATATTGTTACTGGTACCTATATGGCAACTAAAAACCAGGAAAAGCCTACTTACAAAAACACTATCACCTACCAATCACCTATCACCGGCAACGGTATGCAGCATTCAATGGATCTCTGGACTGCTAATAATGCTGAGTTATTTAGAAATGCCATTGCAGAAGGTATTAAAGAAACGATCCGCCAGCTCGAACTTGACCTTGGTAGAGAAACGGTAACAGCTTCAAAAAAATCAATAACACTTTCTTATAATACCGGTACCGATATCATCGGCAGAACTGGCGTCGTGATGTTAAGTAACGACAAGCGCGTTATCTTGCGTGAAAAAGATGGCACTCTTGTTTCACTTGCTAACAACCCTTTTCAATCACCACAACCAGCTGACTATTAAGCGAGACAATCATGATTAAATTATTATATACACTACTGTTATCGACTCTGATTGTAAGCACCGCTTATGCTGAAACTCAAAATGGGATTGAACCACTCGAAATGAAATTTGAACAGCCTAATGTCGATGACTTTGAACCTGTCTCTGATATTGGTCGTTGTAAAATCATTATTGCACCCGTCGTTGATGCACGCCCTAATAAAGAAACCCTAGGTCAAAAAGGTAACAAGCCTATCTTTAGCAATGAAGTCGATTCATGGGCGAATATCGGCTTAGCCAGTTTAAAGAACTACGGTTATTCATTGATTAGCGCAAACCAACTGGACGACTCTACTTTTATAGTGGAACCACATATATACCGACTTTACAGTTGGCCGGTACAAGGCTTCCGTATCTATGGCGTAGTCGCAATGGATATCAAGGTAACAGCACCAAATGGTGTTGTGCATCACAAAAAATACCGTGGCACAGGCAGCACCAACAATGGCTGGAACGGTGATGGCGAATATGTACAGGCAATGAATGCAGCGTTTAATATTTTAATACAGCGTCTTGCTGATGACATAAAACCATTCTGCGGAAAAAATAGCATTTAACATTAGTACATAACATGCTTGTCTTGTTTTTAATTTTAAACAGACAAGCGTGTAATTTTACAATCTTTTTATTTCTAAAAAATCACACCATTGATTAAATAAAAGCTCATCCGCTGCAGCCACAGCCGAACGCGGATTTAAAGAAAAATCAAAAACCGCATGACCCTGCAAGGTACATGAATAACTTGCTAACTCACTAAAGACTAAATGCCCTGCAGCATAGTCCCAAATATTCTGTTTACCGTGCAAATAAAGGTGATAACGCCCTGCTGCTAACCAACACCAATCTAACGCCACACCGCCAAAGCTACGTTGAGAGCTATAAGGTGGCCGTGCAGCAATACGCGAAGCTAATTCAGGACTTAAACGCTTAAAGTCTATCACTGCAGTTGATTTTTCTATCGAGATATTTACAGCTAGCTTTTCTAACGACTCATTATTAAGCATTGCTCCTTGGCCTTGTGCGGCACTAAAGCATTCATCTCGTTCTGGATCATAAACCATCCCCCATACTGCTTTACCTGATTTAATATAAGCCAATGAAACTGCGTAGTAAGGAATACCTGCTGCAAAATTACTAGTACCATCTAATGGGTCGAGTATCCATACACCGTTAGGGGCATCCATTGCTTGTTGCTGTTGCTCCCTGGTCATTTCTTCACCAAGAAAACTAATCTCAGGATATTTTTCTAGTAATAGTTTTTCTATCTTTATTTGCACAGCCAAATCCGCTTCCGTCAAAAAACTGCCATCTTGCTTGTGACTTCTAGTCACTTTAGCAAACCGAGGTTTTAATTCCTGCTTGGCAATGGTTTTTATTGCCTCAATAATTTGATTATTCATTTTATGTTATGACTCAGTTGTTTTTTCATTCTTTGCAGCGATCCATTGCGACATATATTTTGTGCTCATCATTGAATGATGCCTGAGCATTGCACCATTAAAGTTATTTAATCGATGCTGTTCTAAATTATTATTTACTTTTAGTATTCTTTCTACTAATTGCGTCCCTATTAACTCTCCATCATATTCTCTATTAACCACATCAATACAACGTGACTGTGCGACTAACCATCGTTTTTCGTCTTTATACAAACTCACTGCCACATCAGCAAAGTGACTAAGATCATCAGTGACCGCCCCAGGCCACTCATCTTTCTGGCACATACCTTCTGCACCTACTGACGTTGTAACGCTGGGTGTCTGTACCATCATTGCATCCAATAACTTACCTTTTATACCCGCACCAAATTGTAATGGTGCTAAACAAACCCGTGCTGACTCCATCACACCAAAAGCATTTTCTGCCCAACCTTTAATTAAGAATCCCGTTTTAGGGTTATTTAATGCGATTGCTTTAGGGGGAGGATAAGCACCATAAATATGCATTTCAGAATCAGGTAGTTGGCGTCGGATTTGTGGCCAAATATTTTGTAACTGTAATACGGCATCCCAATTAGGTGCATGACGAAAATTACCTATGCTCAAAAAATGCTGTCGCTGATTAAATGGCTTTGTTTTCTCTGGCACGGTCTTTAAATCAACCATAAAAGGAAAGTGATGTAGTAATGCTTCATCAAGCTTAAACGTATTAATTAATAATTCCATTTCAAAACTGGAGATAATCAAAGCAATATCACTGCGTAGTATCGCGGCAATTTCACGTTTAGCAATATCACTAAATAAATCATGCTGTGACACCTCCCTACCCGCTTTATAGGCTTCATGTCGCGCGTGACGTAAACACTGTAAATCTTCCGTATCCAGCACCCTCAATGCCTGAGGACAGTTCTTCTCAACCCGCCATGCAAATTGCTCTTCCATCATAAACCGATCAAATATGACCATATCTGGTTGGTATGCGAACACATAAGCATCGAAGCTATCGCAATTTAAGTTTATCTCCTGTGTTGATATACCCTCTTTCGCCAAATCGACCATATGCTCAGTTTTCTGTGCGGGTGTCGCAAATTCAACTTGCCAATTTTGCTGCCTAAATAATCTCAATAACGACAACATATGACTGCCCGCCGCCGATGAATTTGGCTCGGGCCAGACATAACCAATCACAAGTATTTTTTTCACTCAAGTTCCTTTGCACCAATATGATCATAGTTAGCACTAAAATAGTGCTAAATACCCATATTGCGTCTTTTATAACGATCTTAAAACATATAAAGTACTGTTATAACAATAAGATAACTAATAGCCAACCAAGTGGCATCGTTATTGCTAATATCCCTACGAATAGCCACGATACTAACAAAAATAACGCTTACGTATTTGACAGCATAATTAATTTAGATTTCAGAGAGGAAGTAGTCATGTCTTATTTAGAACCGACAGAATTTGTGACCAAAATGGTGGATGCCGGTGAATCCAAAGTTTATATGTCCACTAAAGACACATTAATTCGTGCCTTTATGGCTGGTGCGATTCTAGGGCTTGCCGCCATATTTGCCATCACTGTTGCGGTTAAAACAGGTTCACCTCTCACCGGTGCCATTCTTTTCCCTGTCGGTTTCATTATGTTGTATTTAATGAAGTTTGACCTGCTCACCGGCGTGTTCACCTTAGTTCCATTAGCACTTTTTGATAAAAGACCAGGTGTAACGGTTAATCAAGTACTCCGAAACTGGGGGCTGGTCTTTGTTGGCAATTTCGCTGGCGCACTCGCTGTCGCCTTTATGATGTCATTTATTCTAACTTACGGATTCAGCACTGATGGCGGTGCTATCGCGGCTAAAGTTGGCCATATCGGTGAATCAAGAACCCTCGGTTATAAATCACACGGTATTGACGGTTGGTTTACAATCTTCATTCGTGGCATGTTGTGTAACTGGATGGTATCTATGGGTGTTGTCGGTGCCATGATTTCAACCTCTGCCAGCGGCAAAATGATGGCGATGTGGATGCCAGTGATGCTGTTCTTCTTTATGGGCTTTGAGCACTCAATTGTGAATATGTTTTTATTCCCTTTCTCAATGATTATGGGTGGTGATTTCACGGTTGCTGATTATTTAATATGGAATGAAATACCTACTGTTTTGGGTAATTTAGCCGGCGGTATATTATTAGTTGGACTTCCGCTGTATTACACCCATGTAAGAACCAGCCCAACACGCAATCTGTAAACTGAATAATATTATTTATATAAAGGCTAGCCGCTTAAACAAGTGGCTAGCCTTATTTATTTAACGAAGTACAAAACTATGTGAACAACGTAAGCACTCTGATCCTAATGTTCTTCGTGTTAATATCGCCATCTTACTTTATAAAAATGGCTGAAGGCTTGTAACTCTATAAAATGTCCAATCAACTAAAAATATCAATAGGACAACATTCTGACAAAGGCCGTAAGCAGGTCAATCAAGACTATTTCGGTGTATCAATTCCTAGCGAACCACTATTAACCGCGAAGGGAATTGCCATAGCACTCTCCGATGGCATTAGTAGTAGTGATGTCAGTGACATTGCCAGTAAGGCTGCTGTTACCGGTTTCCTTGAAGATTATTTTTGCACCTCAGAAACATGGTCAGTCAAGAAATCAGCTGAACGAGTATTAATGGCAACCAACTCGTGGCTACATTCACAAACGCAACAAAGTCAGCACCGTTTTAATAAAGATAAAGGCTATGTATGTACATTTAGTGCGGTGGTTATTAAATCAACCACTGCACACATACTGCATGTTGGTGATTCACGCATATACCGAATACGCGGCAACAAACTAGAGCAGCTAACCGAAGATCATCGGCTTTGGATTTCATCTGATAAAAGTTACCTCAGCCGTGCCTTAGGAATGAAGCAACATGTCGACATTGATTATAAAACTCTGTCCGTCGAAAAAGACGATGTGTTTTTATTAGCCACTGATGGCGTTTATGAATTTGCTAATAGTGATTTTATTATTAATGCTATCAATGAAAATAACGGTGATCTTGATAACGTTGCACAAGATATTGTTAGCGAGGCTCATAAACAAGGCAGCACAGACAACCTAACTACTCAGATCATTAAGGTGGATGCATTACCTGTTCAAAATGCAATGGAAATATACAAAGAATTAACTAACTTACCTTTCCCGCCTATACTAGAGCCACGATCGGAGTTTGATGGTTATAAAATCATACGAGAAGTACATGCCACAAGCCGCAGCCATATTTACCTTGCTGTTGATAATGACAGTAACCGACAAGTTATTATAAAAACACCGTCTATTGATCTTCGTGATGATCCTACCTATATAGAACGACTTCTTATGGAGGAATGGATTGCGCGACGCATCAACAATGCGCATGTCCTTAAGCCATGTACGCAAACTAGGAAACGTAATTATCTTTATATCGTTACTGAGTTTATTGATGGTCAAACACTCACACAATGGATGATAGACAACCCTAAACCAGACATGGCGACGGTACGCGATATTGTAGAACAAATTGCGAAAGGCTTACTTGCCTTTCATCGAATGGAAATGCTGCATCAAGATTTACGCCCAGCAAACATTATGATTGATAATACTGGCACTGTGAAAATCATTGATTTTGGTTCAACCCGTGTTGCCGGAATTCAGGAGATAACCACAGAGATAAAACCTGACAATATTCTTGGTACCGCACAATACACCGCCCCAGAATATTTCTTAGGAGAATCAGGTACGCCGCGTTCTGATATGTTTTCCTTAGCAGTTATTACTTACCAAATGCTATCCGGACGGCTTCCATATGGCACCGAGGTGGCTAAATCTAGAACTAAAGCGGCTCAACGGAAACTTAACTACCATTCAGTGCTTGATGATGAGCGTGAAATCCCTGCTTGGATAGATGAAACACTAAGAAAAGCATTACATCCTAACCCTTATAAACGCTACGAAGAGTTATCTGAGTTCACTTACGATCTTCGTCACCCTAATAAAGCCTTTATCAATAAAACCCGTCCACCTTTGATGGAGCGTAATCCATTATTATTCTGGAAAAGTATCTCGTTTATTCTTAGTGGTATTATTGTTTTCTTATTACTTAAATAAAGACGGTTTTATTACTAACCAAGTTTCCAGTCAGCTATTAATTTCTGACGATTTTTCTCAATCGCATCTTTAATGTTTTCATACATAAAAAACCGCGGATAAGTATCAACCAACTCTTTATGTAAGCGAAGTACATGCTGTTGCATTTCAGGATCATCAATACTTGCGATAACTTTAAAGCTAGTATCAACCTCTTTACCTTGAACAAGGTTATATAGTGCTAAATAATAATCTGAATCTATAAATTCATTATTCAGGTTGTTAAGAATCTGGTATGCATGATGAACTTCCGCTGCACTTCCTTCGGTTAAGGCAAGCTTACTCCATTGCAACCCTTGCTCTGTAAAATACTGCTCAATAATATCGTGTGATGCTTTTAGTGACGCATAATGCTGAACATTCGCCAGTACTTTCAAACTATGTTCAAAAATAGATATATCATCTTGATAGTCACCACGTTCTAAAACCTTTCTATATAGCCACACTGTCATGTAGGTAAAGTATTTACCTTCTTCTAATAATTTTGCTGCTGTATATAAACCTTCTGTATCTGAGGGGTAGCGTTCTGCTAATGCATAAAAAGAAGTAAACTGATTACCACGTGGATCATCTTTTACAATAATACGCGCATCCAACACTGCTAGCTGTGGCCGCAAACTTTCAAGGTAGTTACGCTCATTCAATGCTGTTTCTAGCCAGTCATACGCCGAAGCTAATGCACCTTGTTGCACCAACTTATTAATATGTGACTTTGCCAAGCTAAGCGACAATCGTCTTAATTCTTTATCGGCAGGATCTTTACGGATATCAGGCTCTATCGTATTCAGCGCATTCACAAAATCAGCCTGTGCTTCAAGAACCTGGGCTGTTTGAATGTGTTTATCTCGCTCACTGGGTAATAAAAACAACCCGACCAAAACAGCAACAACTATCGCAGCAGCAATCGCCATGTATTTAGTTTTTTCTGACTTCGCTGGTTTCGGTTCTACAAACCCTTCACGAATACCATCAATGATGGGACCTTTATCACTCAATGAAACACAATCAGCAAGGCGTTTAACCAGTTCAGAATCTGGTTCATCAATTACCTTATAAACACGAATAGGGTGAGGAATGCCCTTAAATACATGCTCACCGACTTCTGCTGATGGTGCTTCACGGCGATTCATAGTTTGGTATACAGCTTCGGTAAAGTACACCTGCCCTGCTTCAGCAATGCCTTCCAGACGAGCCGCAATATTAACAGGCTCTCCCATAATATCGTTATCCTTTAACTCAACATCACCGACATTAATCGCAACACGAATTTCCAACTTCTCATCACTAGCTAGATCTTTATTATGCTGACGCAAAACTTCTTGAATGGTAACGCCACACAACACAGCATCCGTTGGGCTAGAAAAATAGACTAAATAGGCATCACCAATGGTCTTGACCACGGTACCATCAAAATATTTAAAAACGGGAATCAGCAAACGAGCATGATTGTCCATCATCTTCGTCATTGCATCACGTGTAGATGAAGAGGTTCGGTGTGTGAACCCCTTAATATCAGTAAACATGATGCTTAAATTACGTGTTGGCATTCAATACACTCCATTGCAGACTGAATAGGAAATTAATTTAGATTTTACGGACAAGCACTATGACAATCAATCAGTGTTTAAGCCTAAGACTAAATAATGATTATTTCCTGAATACCTAAGATACCAATGACAATCATTGCTGGTCCAATCAAATATCGAAGGTAATGAACCAACCTGATTCCTGGATTTAATACATTCATCTCTGGGTTATCTGGATTAACGCTAACAGTCAGAGTACCTCCACGCTGCTGCAACTCAGTAACAACTTTCTCAGCCCAAGCCTTAGAACCTGACACCGCACTATAATCAATCGTATTACCCTTGAACTTTTTCCCCAAATATGAAAACTCATATTCTACTAATGGGCTATAAGTATGTTGATTTCCTGTTGCTATGCCGGACATTACTTTTGTCATCAGAATTTTTGCACTTACTGTAGGCCACTTATTGCTTTGACTTGCTTCCTGATGTGAAAAATAAGCACCAAGACTAACAAAAACTCCTAAAATTGATAGCATAGCCCAACTTAATTTAACCCAAAACGGATTGCCATCTGTCATGATGGCAGTGAGCCCAACAGCGGTAAAACTAACGATATAAATAAATACAAATAATGAATTCTTTGTTACTAAATTTATGAACTTATTACCTGTCATAGCCATTTGTTTCTTAACAAGCTATTTTTGATATTAACAAATGAATACTTTTCTCTAACTCTTGTTCTGTTGTAAATAACACTCCGCAATGATTCATATAAGTAGAATCAGTCCTATTTAGATCCAGCTTATCACCACTGGCATCGGTTGCCACAGCCCCTATTTCATTAAAGATCGCAGCGGTTGCAGCAAAGTCCCAAACGCTACCTCCACCTTGTGCTGACTTTGGAATTTTAAAATATATTGCTGGTGCATTCTCAAGTACGGTACATGCATTCAAAACAGCACCATTACTTTCTCTTGTCTCCAGTTCTGTATAACCTTTATTTAAAGCCAGTTCGTTTAATGCATTGTTTAAGTCCGGGTAATAATCCTGTTGTAGCATTCCCCTATCACATACTTGTAATAACCGCTTAGAGGGCTGAATAGATGATGACAACGTCCATGATTTTTCATTTCGTAATACACCTTGCTCTTTTATCGCTGAATATAATGTATATGTAACAGGATCATATACAACACCTATAACTGGCTCACCTGACTTTGCTACCAGTGCTATAGATACTGAATAACCAGCTACCGACTCGGTAAAAGCAAGTGTGCCATCCATTGGATCGACACACCAAAAATAATCTTTCTCTAACCGTGCGTGATCATCTTCACTTTCTTCTGTTAACAGCGCCAAATCATACTGCTCACAACTAGGCTGGAGTATCTCAATAATGATGGCCTCACTCTTAAGATCAACCTCAGTAACAACTTGCGATGCTATACTATCACCACCTGTTTTATGTTGTACGCTGACAGATTTATTGGCATAGCTAACTATTAATTTACCAGCCTGCTTCGCCGCTATTATTGCGAATTCTGAAAGAATCTTTAAATCAGTTGGTGTTAATTTCATGACTAATCCACTGATGCGCCTAAACTAGTTATAATGCCCTGAGCTAGGCGTTCACTATAACTATTAATTTTCCAATGCCCCGGACTCCAGCCTTTGATAAAACGATGAAAATCAGTCCAGGCAACTGGATACAGTTTACGCCACTCATGTTCAATTTCATCTAGATCTATACTGCTATTCCGCAAGGTTAAGCTGATACGTAGTTCATTAAAGTAAAAATCCAATAATGGTTTCTCATAACGCTCACAATCATCTTCATATAAACAGCTGCCAATAAAATAGGCGACATCTTTCATGCCACAACCACCACCTACATATTGAAAATCTACTGCTGATACTTTCTGAACATCTGTTGAGAAACAAAAATTAGCAAGCTTGGCATCGCCATGTACAAAAGTTTTATAACGGGCATCATTTAGTTGCTTATCTATCTGCGTAGCAGCTGCCTTTAATCTTGTGTCTTTTAATACAGCAAATTCATCTGGGCGTGTGTCTAAGTGCCAATATGT
>JALTKP010000254.1 GCA_027078075.1 Gammaproteobacteria bacterium
TCCAATGGCAACAACGATGTTGACATCACGAACGGCGCTACCAGAATCTGTTCGGGTATCTGATGTACTAGCATCTGATGAAGTGTTACTGGATGTATCACTGCTGCTAGTGCTATCACTGGCACTGTTGCTATCAGCAGTGGTAGTTGATGATGAGTCTGAACTATCACTTGAACCATCACTACTGGCTTCAGGATCGGCTGCAGCAACAAGCGGTTCGGTACTGTCACCGGCTGCTGATCTGTCACTATCTTCAGGTGATGTTTCGCTAGTAGCCATTGTTCCAGCATCAGCTGCACTATCGCCAACAAATCCACTGATGCCACCATCTGAAGAATCTGAATCGGAACCACTGTCATCAGATGCTGGGGCATTAGACATAACGCCACCACCTGCAGCCGCTTGATGTTGATTTTTTTCTGGTGGTGGGCCGTTGATTACACCGGTTGTACCACCTTGTTGTTCCCCGCTATCAGAGCCTTCATTTGATGAAGTTAATAGTGGTTGAGAACGGCTATTTGTCTTTCCATCGGCTGAATCAGACTGAGAGCGCTCAGTTGCTGCAGCAACTTGGTTGTTTGTATTTGAGTTATTGGTTTGGTTGTTCGTACGTTGGCGGCGATTAGCTGTGGCAGATTTACCAAGTAGTTTGTTACCAACGGCGACAAATTGTGAACCGCCATTTTCAAGTATTGAACCAGGAAAATAACGAAACTGACCTTTATGAACGCGAATGATGCTACGACCGGGTTTGCCATCTTTGGCTTCTTCATAGACTTCAACGCTGACATGCGCATTAGAACCGAGTGTTAGCATGCTTTCGTCATTGAATAAAATAGTGGTGTTGCCTTTCTCTCCAGTTTTTAGAGAATCACCCTCATCAAGCGTGTCATTGATGACAAAATCACCTTTGCCGACAATACGTGTATCGGTTGCGACAGCAGCGATACCAATCTCTATTTGCTTTGCTGTTGCAGCAGAACTCGTTAGCAGTAAGCTTGTGCAAAAAAAGCTAGTGATTAGGTTTTTGAGGATGATTTTCATCTTATTTCTCCGCGAATAGTTTTAAGACTACTCTGTTGAGCTTGTGCCCAAAATGTTCAATTTATGTACAGATTTTAGTCCTATAAGCCTTTATTTTCAATCTAGACATAAGAGCTAAGCATGTAGGAAATAGCGGTAAAAAAGGTGACTTTTAGGTAGTTATTTCCACATAACAAGTCTAAAAAAAGTGGACAAAAATAGCCGTGACTTTTGGCTATTCTTGGGTGTGACTTATTTACGCAGGCTGAAAGCCAAGCAACCTAGGGGCGGGGTGGTATATGTATGATTTTTAAGGGTTTTTGAGTGTTTTAGCCGCATCCATTGCTGCTTTGGCTTCTGGTGGCATGTAGTTTTCATCATGCTTAGCGAGTACTTGATCTGCCATAAAGATACCAGCGGGGTTTAATTTCCCCTGAGTAACAACGCCTTGCCCTTCACGAAAAAGATCCGGCAGGATACCCTCATAATTGACTTCAATATCTTTAATGGTATCGGTAACGATGAAGGTGACTTTAAGTCCTTCCTTGTTATGTTTTACGCTGCCATCTTTAACCATGCCACCAAGGCGAAAAGTTTGGTTAACAGGCGCTTTGCCAGCTTTGATATCGGTTGGTGAATGGAAATAGACAATATTGTCTTTAAACGCATTCAGAATAAGTAGCGTTACTAAACTTAAGCCAATAACGGCAAGCGCAATAAAGCTGATTTTTTTATGACGTGGTTTCATTTGTGCGTCTTATCTTTTTTTGTTGTGCCCGAAATTTTCGTAACGGTAGCCAAACATTGAGTCCGAGGATAATGGTTGCTATTAGGTAGCTACTCCAGACATGAAAAGCATAACCACCCATATTGAAGAACTCAGCCCAGTTCATACGCCTTGTTCCTTTAACCAATGGGAACCTGCTTCATTTTCGAGTATTTCTGATCGCATGCGAAGTAAGACAACGCTAACAAAGAAAAGTTTGAAGGCAGCCATCATAACCAGTAGTGGAATCAAAATACTGCTGTGAATACGTGGCCCATCGATACGTGCCACAGAAGCAGGTTGGTGTAAGGTATTCCACCATTCAACTGAATAGTGAATAACAGGTAAGTTAATGACGCCAACTAACACTAAGATAGCACCGGCGCGGGCAGCGCGTCGAGGATCATCAATCGCTGATTGTAGCGACATAAAGCCTAAGTATAAAAATAGCAGAATTAATTCAGAGGTTAAGCGTGCATCCCAGACCCACCAAGTTCCCCACATAGGCTTACCCCAAAGCGAACCGGTAACAAGCGCAAGTAAGGTAAATGATGCGCCAATGGGAGCGGCTGAAGAAATAAAGGTATCGGTGAGTTTAATTTTCCAAACTAAGCCAATAGCAGCAGCACCCGCCATGCTGGCGTAGATAAACATCGACATCCAAGCAGCAGGTACATGGATAAACATAATCCGCACTGTTTCACCTTGTTGGTAATCAGGTGGCGCAACAAATAAGCCGAGGTATAAACCTGCTGCCAGTGTCAACACACACAACCACGTAAACCATGGCAGACATTTACCGGCTAAGGGGTAGAAATATTTGGCAGCAGCGTATTTTTGAAATATCACGGTACTGACCCGTTTGTTGTTAAGCTGTTCATGGCGATAGTTTACCAGTTAATCCAGTGAAACTCTTAATGCATAACTGGTGATCCAGGGAGCAAAAATCAGCGTGATTATCAGATAAGCACCGAGTAAGGATAATTGGGCATCTGCGGGGAAACCGTTACTGGTGGCAATGATGGCACCAGTAGCAAAAATTAACACCGGAATGTAGAGCGGCAGAATAAGCAGTGCAAGCAAAACCCCACCACCGCGTAAGCCAAGGGTGAGTGCAGCACCAATCGCACCAACAAGGCTGAGAATAGGGGTGCCAAGTAATAAAGTTAGCATGGTGTAAACCAATGCATCGGATGACATATCGAGGCTCACCGCAAGCAGAGGACTAATGATTACTAAAGGCAATCCAGTAGTAAGCCAGTGAGAAATGATTTTAGCCGAGACTAAAATACTAGCAGGCTGAGGTGACAAGAGTAATTGTTCAAGCGTGCCATCATGTAATTCATTACTGAATAACCGAGATAAAGAGAGCAGTGTTGCAAGAAGAGCTGCAACCCAGATGACACCGGGAGCGATCGTACGCAGCATTTCAGGTTCAGGGCCAACGCCTAAAGGAAATAAACTGATGACAATAATA
>JALTKP010000255.1 GCA_027078075.1 Gammaproteobacteria bacterium
TGAACAATCGTTGTTAAGCGAATCAATGCGCCATCCGTCCTACCCGCAGTCATAGAATCCCAGAACAAATACCACTTCACCATGTATTCATTGGTAATATTTCGGCCACGTTGATCAAACCAGTAATACACCAACTGCCCATAATCACCTTTTTGAATTAACAGCCTGTTAACTGATTTACCCAGCACGCCAATATCTACTACATCATGCGATTTAATCTGCCAACCACCACCAGGGATACACGATTTTGGCGAATGCGCTGCGGCACCGGATCTTTGGGATTCATAATAAGCCAAGTATAAATTAACAGACTCTCCTCTATCATTTCGATAATCAGCAATAATGTAATCATTTAATTTCAATTCATCCAGATATTTTTTCTCGATTACATCCCTTCGACCATTCCAGTCTCCAAGCGCCAACGGATAACCAGAGAAATCAACACGCTCGGGGATAACCTCGGCTCTCTCGTTAAGTGTACCGATATAAATTCCAGCCATTAATACAAACACCGTAGGCACTACATACACCCATGAAAAACGTCTCTCTTTATATACCGTATCTTCAGGCAGCATTTCAGGTATTTCAACCGCGAAAACTTCACTTAGCTTTTGTTTGTTCTTACCAAAAGCCACCAGCAGCCACATTTCAAGAAGCAGCAAGCCAACACAAGCCATAAATACAATCCATCCTTCAAAGTCATGAAGAAAGCCCTCGGCCTGCTCAATACCGCCATACTCCACAAGCACGCCAATCATACCGATTCTAAAGCTATTCATTAAAACCGTTATAGGAATACTGGAAAGAACGATTACAGCCCGTTTCCATAATGCCGCCTGATAAAGAAAAGCCGCGATAATGGATAGGCTGATTAATGGGAACAAATACCTGAGGCCACTACATGCTTCAACGACCTGTAGCTGAAACTTGCCCAGATCAATTACATTACCTTCCAGATAAACACTGATCCCAAAAGCACGAATCACGGCCACACCGATCTGTGAAGAAATAAGTTGCAGGTCAGCAGAAAGATTATTAAAAATAAAATTAGGAAGAGGAACAACCAGAAACAGAAGCAAGATTGGGCCAAGGATGATTTTAAATGCCTTCCAGCCCATAAATAAAAGAGCAGTACTTATAATGGAAAGAATATAGCCATACTGCGTGATTGAATGCGTCGCACTCAAAACGCCCAGCAAAATCAAAAAACAGCCAAAGACAAGAAATAACCCGCCAACCCAGCTTAACTTATACTCAACTTGCTGTAGTTGTATCTTGTTCTGCCAAATAAAGTAACCTGTTATGAAGGGAATAATATATGCATAACCATACTCTTCCCGGGTTGCCCACATATCTTCCATTCTAATCAGACTATCCAGAGCCGCATAAGAAATAGCGGCCAGAATAACAGCCATGCAGGCAATCATTATTGGCGATTCCTTCCAATAAAATTTCACTTCCGACATAAAGACCTCAAAACTTTCAATTACTTACACAGATTTACAGCATTAACCGACACTTATTTACATGAACTTTTAAAAATACAGCACAAATCTAATAACCGGCAAATATTCATTCTTACAGAGTTTAGCTGAAACGACCAATAATTCTCCCGTAGATAACAGAAACTTTACAGTATCTATTCAAATAGTTTGCCAACAAAACAATATACTATAGTGCTAACACAGATTTCATGATAATTTAAAAAACCTGACATGCTACCAAAACAATACGAGCGAATAGTGGTGCATATATGCAATTAATTCAACTTTTTATTCTCACTCTCTTCCAAATTTTTTCGCTTGATTATGCCTATGCAGAAACCGCCCCCTACATAATCTATATCTCCCCTCAGGGAAGTGATTATGCGAATGGTCAAAGCCCAACTATGAACAGCAAAGGCGTCAACGGCCCTTTTGCGACATTAAATCGAGCAAGATACGATCTTCGCCAACGGCGAAAGTATGCAGGGCTACCAAACGGTGCCATCGTATATGTACGTAAGGGCACTTATGAACTACCAGAAACTTTTATACTGGAGACTCAAGATTCAGGCACTCCAAAAGCGCCTATAATATTCCAGGCATACGAAAACGAAAAAGTCATACTTTCAGGTGGCCGTCAACTTTCAACCTGCAACACAAGTAAACTAGAACGTATCTCCTGTGATACCCGCCCACTATCGCTAAACAAGCTTGATCGTATAGGACTAGACAAAAGACTACTAGCTGCACCATTACCACCATTTGAAGTCTTTATAAACAATCAGCGTCTGCAATTAACCCGCTGGCCCAACTCAGACCGAAGTGTGCCTGGCGGCGATACATGGGCATATATCTCATCTGCACCTAAAGACACGCATACAGAATTTAAATATCATGGGGATACAACAGACTTCTCAAAATTATCAGAGAACGCTGTAATACATATCTGGCCCGCTAGTGACTGGTTTGATGAGTATATCGGCGTCAGTAACACCACGCCCAAACAATTCATTCTTGCCTCCCCCTCAACTTATGCTATTCAACCAGGAAGACGATTCAGCATTTTAAATGAACCACAAACCATGGATGCACCTGGCGAATGGAGCTACTCCGCCAATCAAGAAACACTTTCAATTATTCCTTTACCCGGATTCGAAAACAGCCATCCCATCATTTCATACCTGGATAATGTCATCAATATCCGTAACGCAGACTACATAAAATTCAAAGGGTTTGTTATTGAACACAGTAGAAAGACTGCTGTAAAAATTTCTGGAGGAAGTCACAACACAATAGAGAGTTGCAACATACGTAACACTGGTGGTTACGGTATTGAGATAAAAAAAGGTATAAATCATTCTGTAATACAATCGGAGATACACGATACTGGCTATGGCGGAATAATACTGAATGGGGGCGACAGAAAAACACTCACACCCTCATCTCACACAGCAATAAATAATAAAATTCACCATACCGGCAGACTTGTACGCACAGGAAAAGCCGCGCTTCGCCTTGATGGTGTTGGAAACACAGCCAGTCATAATTGGATTCATCACACACCAGGTACAGCCGTCTCACTAAATGGAAACAACCATCTTCTTGAACTAAATGATATCCACCATGCCTGTGAAGAAAGCTCAGATTGTGGCGCAGTTTATACTGGTCGTGACTGGACTTTTCACGGCAACAAAATTCAATATAACCGCATACACGATATCTATGGCTACGGCATGAGTCGTATAGATAC
>JALTKP010000256.1 GCA_027078075.1 Gammaproteobacteria bacterium
CCGGTTCGGGAAAAGGTACACAAGCCAAAATTTTGGCTAAGCAGTATGGAATGGTGCAAATTTCTATTGGTGATTTGCTCCGTGCCGCAGTGGAAGAAGGTAATGCACTGGGCAAGCAAGCCAAGCCATACATGGATAGTGGTCAGTTAGTCCCTGATGATGTTGTTCTAGGTTTATTGCGAGAGCATCTTAAGACCGAAGACACAGATAATGGTTTCATCCTTAATGGTTTCCCACGTAACGTTTTTCAGGCAGAAGAACTGGACGTTATTCTTAATGATTTACGTAAACCGTTACACGGCGCATTGTTAATTGATGTGGGTGTTGATGCACTTATTCAGCGTTTAACCGGTCGTCAAACATGTCGTTCCTGTGGACAGATGTATAACCTTTACACAGATCCTTCTAAGTTATTTGATCGCTGTGATCAATGTGGTGGTGATTTGCGCCAACGCACCGATGATAACGAAGAAACAATTGGTAATCGCTTACGAATTTTTGAGTCGGCAACGACTCCGTTGTTTAATTATTTTAAAGAACAAAATAAGTTACGTACCATACAAGGTGTTGGTGAAATCAATGATATTGCAGCAGCATTAAGCAAAGAATTGAAAACATTGCCGTCAGAAGAATCTTTACAAGCCGAGTTAGAAAAGCTGAGTAAAGGTGATATCACAATTGAAGATCTTGAGCGTAAAGTATTGGAATCGCTGCAAAATGCATTGGATAGTGTTAATAAAGAAGTGATTGAACCTGCTGATGAAGCTTTACAGAAAGCAGAAAAAGCGGTCACGAAAGAAGCCGGAAAATTAAGTAAAAAAGTAGCCAAGGCGGCGAAGAAAGAAGCCAAGGTTCTAAAAAAAGAAGCCAAGGCAATTAAAAAGAAAGTGACTAAGGCGGTTAAGAAAGAAGCCAAGGTTTTGAAAAAAGAAGCCAAAGCGATTAAGAAAAAAGTCACTAAAGTTGCTAAGAAAGAAGCCAAGGCAATTAAAAAGAAAGTGACTAAGGCGGTTAAAGATATAAAGAAAAAAGTCACTAAAGCAACAACTAAGAAGAAAGTAGCGGCAAAGAAGGCCACTTCTAAGAAGGCCGCCACAAAGAAAAAAACAGTGACTAAGAAAGCGACAGCAAAGAAAAAAACCGTCACGAAGAAAAAAGTAGCCAAGAAGAAAAAATAGCTATTTAAGTTTTATTTATGACGGCTTTTTTAAATTTTATGGAATAAATATTGGGTTCATCCCGTCTATCCCAGACAATTATTCTAATATCTGAGGGAAACACAATGAAAAAGAACTTTACTAAATTACTGGGTATTTTTGCTCTTGTAATTTCAATGCTTGGCTTATCTGGTTGTAGTACAACAGCAAATGCAGATGACGGCTTCGGTCCTAAGCACAAGCTGGTTATCCA
Source organism: Gammaproteobacteria bacterium (assembly GCA_027078075.1). Taxonomy (GTDB): domain Bacteria; phylum Pseudomonadota; class Gammaproteobacteria; order AKS1; family AKS1; genus Sulfuriflexus. Next base: position 1,411 of record JALTKP010000256.1, read on the forward strand.
AGTGAGCAGCAAAGATGCATTGACACAGAAAATTGCTATGAATAATGCTATTAATATTCAAAAAGCATACGGTATCGATAACGTAGCAGTTGAAATTGTTGCTTATGGTCCAGGTTTAAGCATGCTGACAAAGAAAAGTAAGTACTCTAAACGAGTTGCTAGTTTAGCTGTACAAGGCATTACTTTTAGCGCTTGTGGTAACACAATGAAGAAAATCGCTAAAAAGAAAGGTCATAAGCCTAAATTAACAAATGGCGTTGTGGTTGTTTCTGCTGGTGTTAAACGCATCATGGAATTACAAGAAAAAGGCTACTCTTACATTCGTCCGTAAGACTTAATTAAGACTTGAAAAGCCTCGGTGAGTATTCACCGAGGCTTTTTTATTGGCTATTTTTAGTCAATGGTTTGGCGATGACCATATGGCTTCCAAGCAGGGGCAATAACATTAGGCATGTCTGATTTATTTAATAATCGTGCAGGTGCGAGTGTAAGCTCCCCAAAGCGCTGGTTAATGGTGTCCATAACATTGTTGCGTAGTTGTTGTTCTTCGCGTTGAGGTGCAAACAATGAGAGTTGCTGCCCTGTTGGTTGTGGATCTAGGGCGGTGACCTGAATCTGAAATACACCTTGATGCTGCCAGCGATTGAGAATGAGATAACGACAGAGCTTAAAGATTGCACTGGCATCATTATCTGGGTGAGACAAACGTAACTTCATTGCTAGCCAGCCATCTTTGATTTTTAGCCCAATATAAAAATGTTGTGCTTGCATATCATGGCGACGCAAACGGCTTGCCAATTTTTCAGTCATGTGACGGAAGTAAGTGAATAGTACTTCCTTATCATGTGTATTGGGTGGTACGACCTTGCCATGTCCCATTGATTTTGGTGCAGGGATATCGGTGTGTATTTTTTCAGGATCTTCTCCCTGACACATTAACCATATTCGTCTTCCCTGATTACCAAAACGGCGCGCAAGAATACTAATGGGTAGCTTGCCGACTTCACCACAGCGATAAGTATTGTATTGAGCAAGAAAATTACCAATACCATCAGCAATACCACATAAAGCTGTAACCGGTTCGTTAGCAAGTCGTTGACGTGCTTCCCATGGAGGGATAATCGTAAGGCCATCCGGTTTTTGTAATTTAGCAGCAAATTTAGCGGTGGTTTTATCACCGGCGACACCGGCTGAACTGTGTATTCCCGAGGCAGTAAAGATTTTTTGTTTCATCATTTTTGCCATACGTGCAGGGGTGCCGTGTAAACGCTGGCAATGAGTGACATCAAGAAAAGCTTCATCAACTGAAAACACTTCAATATCAGGGCTGATATCTTGTAGAACCATCATGATACGCGTTGAAACCGCCGCATAGACTTTAGGCCTTGCTGGGCGCTGAATAATATTGGGGCAAAGCTTTTTAGCTTCAGGTAACCGCATGCCGGTTTTAATACCAAAGGCACGTGCTTCATAGGAACTGGTGATAATACAACTACCTCGTTCACCATTTGTAACAGCAATAGGTAGGCCTCGTAATTGCGGAAAGTCACGTTGTTCAACAGAGGCAAAAAAAGCATTCATGTCGACGTGAATAATGGCACGAGGCCAGATCACAGGGCAATATTTGATGGGCATAATGCGGGTTTAACGATAACTGCGTAATTGGCCGACAACGATGCCTTGAATAACAACACGATCGGTGGAATAGATCATTGTCTGCATATTGCTATTCGATGGGATGAGTGCGAGTGAGCCGTCATGATTATTACGGAAGGTTTTGAGGGTGGCTGACTCATTATCAATGA
>JALTKP010000257.1 GCA_027078075.1 Gammaproteobacteria bacterium
ATGCCTTTTCTGAATATGCACGTGCACCTCAAATAAAATTAGAAGCACTAAATTTAAATACTTTAATTGATGAGGTGCTGGATCTTTATCGCGGTGATGCATCTGGTTTGAAATTAAATGTATCACTAGATCCAGTCATGCCACATGTTGAGGCAGATGATGGTCGTTTAAGGCAATTACTGCATAATGTGATTAAAAATGCGATTGAAGCGATGCAGGGTCATACCGATACCCCGGAAATTTCAATTCGAACTTTATGTATGCAAGAATCAAAATGCCGTTATGTTGAATTACGTATTGAAGATAATGGCCCCGGTTGGTCATGTGATGTGCAATCAGAGCTATTTGAGCCTTATGTTACCAGCAAGCAAGGCGGGACAGGTTTAGGTCTGGCCATTGTGAAAAAAATTGTTGAAGAACATGGCGGTATGGTCACAGCAGAAGATCGTTCGGAAGGCGGTGCAAGTGTCGTGATTCGTTTGCCAGTCCTACATAGAGATGGAAAAGAAAATAACTAGCATTACACACTGATTGTTACTAATGTTAATAGAGCGTTACAATACTAGAGAGTACCGAGTGTTTACGGAAATACTAACAACCAACGAAACCGTCCATTCATGAGCGCACCGCATATTTTAGTTGTCGATGATGAGCCAGATATCAGAAATCTGGTTCAGGAAATCCTTGTTGATGAAGGTTATGACGTCAGTGTTGCAGAAGATGCCGCTGCTGCACGAGCTGCTCGTCGTGTCCACCGTCCCGATTTAACATTATTAGATATCTGGATGCCAGATGTTGATGGTATTACTTTGCTTAAAGAATGGCAGGAAGAAGGCAGCCTTACTGCACCTGTAATTATGATGTCTGGTCACGGTACAGTTGAAACGGCCGTTGAGGCAACACGTCTTGGTGCTTATGATTTTATTGAAAAACCTCTTTCACTTGCCAAGTTACTCCTGACGATTGAGCGCGCACTTGAGTCTGACAAACTCCAACGTGAAAATAGTGACATGCGTGAGCATCTACGGCCGGCTATCGAGCCCATGGGCAAGAGTGTTTTGATGCAGCAGTTGCGCGAACAAATATTACGTATTGCACAGCATGACACTTGGGTGTTGATCAGCGGCGAACAAGGTAGTGGTAAGCACCAATGTGCACGTTATCTTCATGCCAATAGCACACGTAGTAACGGCCCTTTTATTGATGTTGGCGTTGCCTCAATGGGTAGCGAACAATCTGCTGTTGAGTTATTTGGTTCTGAAGTGGACGGAAAGGTTCATTATGGTCGTTTGGAACAAGCCAATTCAGGCATATTGTTTCTTGATGATATTGCTGACATGGATATGGCGACACAAGGTAAGTTAGTCAGTGCATTGGAGTCGGGCTCTTTTCTTCGGATTGGTGGTAATGAACCTGTTGCGATTGATGTCAGGGTAATTGCCGCAACACGCCATGATTTACAACAACGTATTAGCGAAAAATTATTTCGTGATGATCTTTACTATCAATTGAATGTGGTGCCGTTAAAGATCCCTTCATTAAGAGAGCATAGTGAGGATATTTCTGAGCTTTTGAATTTCTTAGTTGACCAATTTGTGACACAAGAGCATTTAACTTATCGCAGTTTTTCAGTAGCAGCTCAAAACCGCTTACGTAATTATGGTTGGCCGGGTAACATCCGCGAATTACAAAACCTTGTACAAAGGGTATTAATTATAGGTGGTGATGGACAAGTTGAGTTAGATGAAATTGAATCGATGTTGAGTAACGAAACAGTCAAAACATCAGGTACAGTTTCTATGCCACCTGTATTTGATTTGCCATTACGTGAAGCGCGTGAGGCATTTGAAAAAGCATATTTAGAACATCGCCTGAAAGAAGCCGGTGGCAGTGTTGGCAAGGTAGCAAAACTAGCAGAAATGGAAAGAACACATTTGTATCGTAAGTTACGAGCTTTAGGCATCGATCCAAAAAAAGCGGGCGTTGGAGATAACTAAAAATAATGAAAATTATTATTCTTGGTGCAGGACAAGTAGGGACATCAGTTGCTGATAATCTCGCAAGTGAAGCTAATGATATTACGGTTGTCGATGTTGATACTCAAAAACTTGAGAATTTACAAGATCGACTTGATTTGAGAACGGTAGCAGGTCACGCCTCTCATCCGGAAGTGCTTGCAAGAGCGGGCGCAGAAGATGCCGATATGATCATTGCTGTTACAAATAGTGATGAAACTAATATGATTGCCTGTCAGGTTGCTTATACTTTATTTCATACACCAACTAAAATTGCACGGGTGCGTGCATCCGAATATTTATCGCAATCACAATTATTTACTCAAGAAGCATTACCAATTGATGTACTGATCAGTCCTGAGCAATTGGTTAAAGATTATATTCAACGCTTAATTGAACATTCAGGCGCGCTGCAAGTATTAGATTTTGCCGATGGGCGTGTCTCTTTAGTAGCAGTTAAAGCCTATTATGGCGGACCACTTGTAGGGCATGAGTTACGTGAGCTACGTGAGCATATGCCCAAAGTTGAAACGCGGGTTGCTGCTATTTTCCGAAGAGGTCGTGCGATCATTCCAGAAGGCACCACCGTTATTGAAGCGGATGATGAAGTGTTTTTTGTGGCAGCGAGAAAAGACATTCGTGCTGTTATGAGTGAGTTAAGAAAACTAGATCGGCCATGTAAGCGCGTTATGTTAGCGGGCGGTGGGAATATTGGTTTTCGTTTAGCGCAATCTTTGGAATCTAATTACCAAGTTAAAATTATTGAGCATAATTTAAAAACATCGAAAGATCTTTCTGAGAAACTGGATCGATCAATTGTACTTTATGGTGATGCAGCTGACGAAGAATTACTATTAGAAGAAAACATTGAAAGTTGCGATGTGTTCTGTGCCTTAACCAATGATGATGAAGCAAATATTTTATCAGCAATGTTGGCGAAGCGTATGGGGGCTAAAAAAGTTATGGCGCTGATTAACCGCGCAGCTTATGTTGACCTTGTACAAAGTGGAATTATTGATATTGCGATTTCCCCTCAGCAAGCCACGATTGGAAGTTTATTAGCACATATTCGTCGTGGTGATGTGGTAGTTGTGCATTCATTACGTCGTGGCGCAGCCGAAGCAATAGAAGCGATTGCACATGGTGATAGCAGAACGTCTAAGGTGGTTGGTAAAGCGA
>JALTKP010000258.1 GCA_027078075.1 Gammaproteobacteria bacterium
GTCAAAACCAAGTTAAGCTAAAATTTGATGCCGAAAGACGTGACCGTTACGGAAGACTACTGGCTCACTTGTATACCTCTGATGGAAATAGCCTATCCGCACAGTTGCTTCAAGATGGCTTTGCGACGCTGCTGGCTATTCCCCCAAATACAGATGGACTGGATTGTTATGCCCGTGCCGAAAAACAAGCACAAAAGGCTAAAAGTAATATTTGGCAATTAGCCCGCTATCAGATCACGCCCAGCACCAAGCTAAAACGCAATAGCCGAGGCTATAAACGCATCTCTGGCAAAGTGATCCGTATTGGTGAAGGTCGCCGTAACCTTTGGATTAACCTACCAGGTAAAGTCGCCTTTCGTATCGAAAAAAAGGAACTCCCGCTATTTAATGCACTCAAACCTCGGGAGCTACTTGGAAAAACCATTATTGGACGTGGCTGGCTTTATCAACGCAAAGGGGAATTACGACTGAATATACGCAGCCCCTATGCGCTCGATATAATTGAATAAATAGACAGGCTTGACGCGACAATAGACTAACAAGACACTAAGACCATGATAATTAATACCATCATGCGCTACGGCGTTATCTCTTTTCTGATTATTTTGAGTGGCTGTGCAGCAAACCCAGTCACCGGCGAATCTGATTTTGTACTGATGTCAGAAAGCGAAGAGATTGCCATCGGCCGTCAAAATCATGCCAAAATTATTCAACAATACGGTTTATACGACGACCCTGTCCTACAGAAATATGTCCAAACAGTCGGCAATAAGCTCGCCATCAAAAGTCATCGCAGTAATCTGATTTTTCGTTTCACTATTCTAGATAGCAATGAAATAAATGCTTTCGCTTTACCCGGCGGCTATATTTATATCACCCGAGGCTTACTTGCTTACTTGTCCAATGAAGCGGAACTTGCCGCTGTGCTAGGTCATGAAATTGGTCATGTCACTGCACGCCATGCCGTTCGCCAACAAAGTGCTGCCGCCGCAACTGGTCTGCTTGCTGCCGTGCTTGCGTCTCAGGCTGATTTTAGTGGTGCTGGGAATCTACTTAATACCGTAGGCACCGCATTAATTCGTGGTTATGGTCGTGATAACGAATTGGAATCAGATCGTCTTGGTGCTGAGTATCTAGCAAAAAGCGGTTATGACCCACTGGCAATGATTGAGGTCATTGGTGTTCTGAAGAATCAAGAAATCTTCGACAAAGAAATTGCTAAAAAAGAAGGCCGTGAACCCCGCGCTTATCATGGTGTATTCGCTACTCACCCTGATAACGATAAACGCTTACAAGAAGTCATTGGACGGGCAAAACAGCTACAGACAAAAATACCTCACAACAACACAAATCAGGTTGCCTTTTTACGCAATATTGAAGGACTTATTTTTGGAGAAAGTGAAAAACAAGGTATCTTGCGTGGCAATAAATTTTATCATCGTGAACTGAATATTAAATTAGACTTACCGAAAGGCTGGCGTATTCAAAATCAACCAAACCGCCTAGTTGCCATTGCTCCCGGCAATGAAGGCTTGCTACAAATCACAGCCGTAGATATTAATAAGCGTATTAGCCCTAAACAGTTTCTGAAACAACGACTAAAACTTAATAAACTTCAAAATGGTGAACGCTTTAGAAGTAATAACCTCAAGGGATACACTGCCATTTCCTCTGTTTCTCGTACAATTTATGGCACGCGTTTGATGCGTTTTGTGGTTATTTACAAAAATAATACTGCATGGATTTTTCAGGGCCTCGCCAAAGATGAAAAAAAACCTTATAAATTTGATTCAGATATTATAAAAACAGCACGGAGTTTTCGCTCTTTAACTGCGGCTGAACGCAAAAAAGCCGAACCTCGCCGACTGCATATTATTACCGCTAAAAGTAATACCCGCTTTGCAAAACTAGCTCGCCAATCACAATTGGGAGCCAATGCAGAAGCACGACTACGACTGCTGAATAAATTTTATCCCGATGGTGAACCTACTAAAGGCACCCCATTAAAAATTATCCAGTAAGCAAAAACAAATTAAGTAAAGCCGTGTAGAATAGCGGTCTGTATAAAATGAGCAAAAACCATGACTGACGACTTAAAGACCGCAGCCCTTCGTTACCACGCCGAACCAAAACCAGGCAAAATTGGCATCGAAGTAACCAAAGCCTGTGCATCACAACAAGATCTTTCTCTTGCCTACACACCAGGCGTTGCTGAACCTTGCCGTGAAATTCACGCCGATGAAGAAGCCGCCTACCAATATACATCCAAAGGCAATCTGGTTGCCGTCATCACCGATGGTACCGCTGTACTCGGCCTAGGAAATATTGGTGCACTTGCCGGCAAACCAGTCATGGAAGGTAAAGCAGTTTTATTTAAGCGTTTCGCTAATATCGACTGTTTTGACATTGAAGTCGATGCTAATGAGCCTGATGATTTTGTTGATACCGTTGCTCGTATCGCTTCCGGCTTTGGAGGTATTAACCTTGAAGATATTGCCGCCCCTCATTGTTTCGATATTGAAAAACGCTTAATTGAAAAATTAGACATCCCTGTTTTCCATGATGACCAACACGGCACGGCGATTATTATTACTGCTGGCTTAAAAAATGCTTTAGAACTACAAGGCAAAAGCTTCAGTGAAATACACGTGGTTTGTTTAGGCGCTGGTGCCGCTGGTATTGCTGCCATGAATATGTTGATAGCAATGGGCACGCCAAAAGAAAATATCATGCTTTGTGATCGTAAGGGTGTGGTTCATAGCGGTCGAGATAGTCTCAATGAACAAAAACAAAACTTCGCGAGTGCTCATACGCAGCGAACCTTGGCAGAAGCAATGCAAGGAGCTGATGTTTGTATCGGTGTATCCGGTCCTAATCTTATTAGTATAGACATGGTTAAAAGCATGGCAGACAAACCGGTTGTATTTGCCTTATCTAACCCTGACCCAGAAATTAATCCGGCTGACGCCTTAAGTGCCCGTGACGATCTCATCATGGGAACCGGTCGTTCCGATTACCCGAACCAAGTTAATAACGTTTTAGGCTTTCCATTTATTTTCCGTGGTGCACTTGATGTTCGAGCTCGTGAAATTAATGAAGCAATGAAAGTTGCTGCTGTAAATGCCTTAGCTAGCCTTGCAAAAGAATCGGTACCACAAGAAGTCTGTAATGCTTACGGT
>JALTKP010000259.1 GCA_027078075.1 Gammaproteobacteria bacterium
AAGAAATAAGTGCTGTAGTCGCGGTAGTCATCAATATTGACACCTGATGAACAGCCTTCAGCTTTTCGATCTGCTGCTTCAGCAAAGAAGCCACATCGAGGTGCTTTAACTAGCTCAATCGAATCTCGTGCATTTGGATGTACGGCGCGTTCAAAACCACCGGAGTAACATTGTGTAAAAACAAAGCGCATCGGCACTTTATTATCAACTTTATTGAGTAAATTTGAGAAGTCATTCACATTGAGTGAAGTACGATCCCATAACCAAATTTTATTATTTGCTGAATTGGTTTTGTCTTGACTACCATGTCCATTAAAAACAAATAGCCCGCGATCACCTTGCTGCAATTCTGAGAAGCTTTTTTCTAAAGCTGGCTCTAGAACGCTGCGTTTTGTTGAAGCTAAAACATCAGGAACTTCATGGTTACGATACTCAAGTCCATTTTCGTCGCCGGCATCATAAATCATTGCTAATGGTTGCAAGAGTGACTGCTTTGCATCTACTGGACGCCAAACCTTAATATCTTTATCTGAATTACTACCATCGGTAAAAAACAGTTTTATTTCACGAGAGCCATTCGAGATAGGCGTATTTTTAATTGCATCAACCGCCCAAAGAACATTTTTCTCAATCTGGGCCTGTGAACTTTTTAAGTCATAACCACCACCCACTATCCAAACAATATCTTTTGCTGCAAGTGGATACGATGACAGTAAACCTAAAACTATAATTATTCTTTTTATCACATTTGTTCCTGCTTAGTACGTCCTTCTATACAACGGGCGATTGCTTCCAAGCACTCCCCCTTTGCTGACTGTTCGCAATGAATAGCATCAAAGCTTTTGATATTAACACGACTACGCATCAACACAGATAACAAGGTATGACCTTCACCCTTAACGCCCGTTAAACGTAACGGAATAACCGGTGCATTAGTTTGACTTGCTAACCAAGCAACCCCTTTTTTTAACTTGCGTGGTGAGTCTGTGTCCAAATGCATTTTGCCATGAGGGAAAATCGCGAGTACTTCACCTGCTTGTAAGGTACGTAATGCTTCTCGTAAAGCAAGTTCTGGTCGTCCTGAACGCTCCACTGGGATACAGCCAACACCACGAAATAACCATTGCAAACCAAACCGCTCGTATTCTTCTCTTGCGATCATAAAGCGCAATGGTCGCCGTGCTGCTGCAATTAAAACCAACGGATCGAGCCCTGAAACATGATTACAGGCAATAATACAGCCGCCTTTTTCTGGTAAATCAATTTTAGCTGGTTGCAAGCGGTGAAAACGTAAACAAAGATAACGATTCAAGCCATCTATTAGACCGAACCAACGACTTCCCCAATCTACCTCATTATGCTTTACCGATACACGGTACAACCACCAGAGAAATATAACCCCTAAAATAATAACCGCAATCACAATCCCTTGTAGGTTCGTCATAAGAGAAATTATTTTTTATACACTTTGCGTTCAAACAAATCATTGCGGCGACTTACTAAACGGTCTAAAAATAATAAGCCATCCAGATGATCAATCTCATGTTGTACCGCGCGCGCCTCGAAACCTTCACATTCATAACGCTGCATGACGCCATCTGCATCTTGTGCTTCAATCACTATCGAGGTGGCTCGCATTACGTTACCAGTGTAATCAGGCACTGACAAACAACCTTCGCGACCTTTTTTATACCCTTCCCATTCAATTATTTCAGGGTTCACCAACACCATGTAACCATTGCTTTTATGTTTTGGATTAGCTGACACATCAACTAATGCAACCCGCTGAAAGCGCCCAACTTGCGGTGCGGCAATGCCAACACAGCCCGGTGCGTCTAGACGGGTTTCATCCAGATCGGCTATAAATTGTTTGAATTCAGCATCAAACTCCGTCACTGGTTCGCTGGCTTGTTTCAGCACAGGATCAGGGAAAACTAAAATATTGAGGATAGCCACGTTTGATTCAGACCTTATCCAATCAAAGTATCGATTTCTTCAAGACTGGTTTCGATACCACGATCTTTCATCAAACTCAGTGCAGCACGCAGACTGTCAATTCCTTCTGCGGCATGACCTTCAATATGCATCACATAGATAGGTGAATCTTTACTACCAGCAACGTCTGACTCCAGATCAAGAATATGTAAACCTGATTCAGCCAATGCCCCCGTTACCTCAGAAACGATACCGGTTCTATCTGCGCCATAAACACTAATCCGCACATCAGGTTCGAGGTGTGTATGTAAGGCGGCGTTTATTTCATCAACATGTAAATGTAAATTGAGCGATTCACTTACCGGCGTAACAACATCACTTAAGGTTTTAGACTTACCATCAAAGCCCACCATTAACATCATGGTGAAGTTGCCACCCAGACGCATCATTGAGGCTTCACCTAAATTGCAGCCGGCCTCAAATAAGGCGTGAGTTAACTTAGCGACAATGCCAGGGCGATCTTCGCCAACCAACGTCAACATGAACCATTTAGCCATGTGCTATTTCTCCGTAAGTCCTGATGTTAGCTAGCATAGCGAGTGTGGTACTGAACTCCAAATGCTATTTATGAGGAAAATCGATTTAGTGCAATGTTGAGTGGGCGAGATAGATAGTCACGACACCAGCCACAATCAATGTCATTTGCTGCGCGGTAACTCGGGCTTCAGTACGATGATGCAAGCCGGGAATAAGATCCGCAACTGCAATATAAATGAAACTGGCTGCCGCAAGAGCGAGTATGTAAGGGACAAATTGTTCCGCACCTTGCAAACTATAATAAGCGGCAACACCACCAATAACCGTTGTTAAACTGGCTGCAACATTCATTAATAAGGCTTTACCACGACTATAACCACTGTGCAGTAAAATTGAAAAATCGCCTAATTCTTGTGGTATTTCATGGGTAGCAACGGCAATACTCGTCACAATGCCAAGATGAATATCGGTTAAAAATGCCGCGCCGATTAACACGCCATCAACTAAATTGTGCATGCCATCGCCAATCATAATCATGGTGCCACGTGCTGCGCCATGAGCCTCAGCATGGGCGTGCTGCTTATCTTCTTCACCATGTATTTCACAGTCATGAGCATGGCAATGTCGCCATAACACTAACTTTTCTAATAAGAAGAACACCAAAATACCAATTAATACGGTCAAAGTGACATCGTGTA
>JALTKP010000260.1 GCA_027078075.1 Gammaproteobacteria bacterium
ATGTAAAACCAGATGTGCTTTGGACTGACTGGTTGATTTATGCGCTGCTTATCGTTATCGCGATTTTTATTAATCATGCCAGACAACACGAGCATCTACGGGCACCATGGCGTTTGATTTTACGTCGTCGTTTAGCGATGAGCTCTTGCATTATATTGTTGGCATTTGCCACGATTGGTTTATTGGACTCGGTGCATTTTCGTCAGGCGCTAGAGCAGCGTAGTGACGGCACGATGCGTTATGACAATGAATCAGTGAGTTTGTTTGATCAAATCGTTTTGCCATTAAAGAACAATACTGAAAAAACCTACTCAGCCCCCTTTGCTGTGCAGCTCTATGCAAAAGAAAACATTGAAACAGAAGATGGTTCAATGCGTCGTGATTACCCTCGACTTAAGTACGGTGGTGCGCATTTGGGCGATACCCCGTCAGCTCGTAATCAAGATATCCAAATAAGAGTAATAACCGCATTATGGCAAGCAGCATTAGTTATTATCGCGATAACCGTTATTTTGGCACTGTGGCGTGGTGCAAAATGCTCTCAAGGTTTTATTCAATCAATGCGCAGTATGTGGTTAGGGCAGGGTGATCTACCTTGGAAAACAGTAATTGCGACTTTGGCATTTATTATTGTGCTAATTAGCTTGTCACTTAAGCTTGCGACTGTGTATCACGTATTTGGTACCGACAAAGTTGGACAAGATGTGTTTTACCTCACGCTTAAAAGTATTCGTACCGGTTTAGTGATTGGTACATTAACGACGTTAGTGATGCTACCTTTCGCTATCATGCTTGGGATCATGGCAGGTTATTATCGCGGCTGGGTGGATGATGTTATTCAGTACATCTACACCACGCTGAGTTCTATTCCGAGTGTTTTATTAATTGTTGCTGCCGTATTAATGATTCAGGTGCTGATTGATAATAACCCCGATATGTTTTCTACCTTACAACAACGTGCCGATGTGAAGCTGCTGGCATTGTGCTTTATTCTCGGCATTACTAGTTGGACAGGTTTATGTCGTTTATTACGCGGTGAGTCACTAAAACTACGAGAAGCAGATTACATTCAGGCCGCGCAATCATTTGGTGTGAGTAATCTTAAAATTATTACCCGACACATTTTGCCTAATGTGATGCATATCGTTTTGATTTTAGTTGTCATCGATTTTAGCGGACTGGTTCTGGCAGAGGCCGTATTGTCGTATGTAGGCGTTGGTGTTGATCCCTCGATGATTAGTTGGGGCAATATGATTAATGGTGCACGACTCGAAATGGCGCGCGAGCCAATTGTTTGGTGGTCTCTCATGGCGGCGTTTATTTTTATGTTGATGTTAGTACTGACGGCGAACTTATTTGCGGATGCGGTACGTGATGCGTTTGATCCACGCTTACGTAATAGTTAAACAGGAAACGGTTCATGACTGATACGTTATTAAAAATACAGAACTTACAAACACACTTTGATACCTCAAGAGGTATCTTGCGTGCAGTGGATGGCGTTAGTTTTGATATTCGAAAAGGTGAAACGTTTGCTTTGTTAGGTGAGTCTGGCTGTGGTAAGTCCATGACCGCGTTATCCCTGATGCAGCTGGTACCCGAACCAGCGGGTTCTATTGTGGCGGGCAATATTTATCTTGATGGTGAAGATATTCTGCAATACTCAGAAGCGCAGATGCGACCCGTACGTGGCAGTCGTATTGCAATGATCTTTCAGGAGCCACAGACGTCTTTAAATCCAGTGCTTACGATTGGTGATCAAATTCGTGAGACGGTTTATCAACATACAAGCTTAAGAAATAATGTTGCCAAACAACGTGTTATTGAGTTGCTTGATTCAGTAGGGATTCCAGATCCGGCTCGTCGCTATCGGGAATACCCACATCAACTTTCTGGCGGTATGAAACAACGCGTTATGATTGCGATTGCGCTGGCGGGTGAACCGGATTTATTGATTGCTGATGAACCAACAACAGCACTAGACGTAACGATTCAGGCACAAGTTTTAGATTTGCTGAAAAAAATACAAGCCGATACCGGCATGGCTATTTTACTTATTACCCATGACTTAGGTGTTGTTGCAGGTATGGCAGATCGTGTTGGTGTTATGTATGCAGGGCAAATAGTTGAGCTTGCAGACAGCGCTAACTTTTTTAAAACACCTCGACACCCATACGCAGAAAAACTGTTTGCTTCGTTGCCAGGTGATATGAAACGTGGTCAGGCTCTAGCTGTTATCAAGGGTAGCGTACCGCCACTCACTCAGGTGTTCAGTGGCTGTCGTTTTGTTGAACGTTGTGATTATGCATTGGGTGTGTGCCAAGACACAGTACCTAGTTGGCTTGATGGTCAGGTACGTTGTCACCGTTATGATAAGCAATGGCAGCAATTATTTGAGGCACAACCGCTTAATAAAGATGATAACGAGAAGTTGACTCGAAATAATCCTTCTGAAGACTTATTACTGCAAGTAGATAATTTGAAAGTTTATTTTCCCGTTCACAAAGGTCTGTTTCGGCGTTTATCCGGTCATGTAAAAGCTGTTGATGGCGTTTCATTATCGATTCGTAAAGGACATACCTTAGCGCTGGTTGGTGAGTCAGGTTGTGGTAAAACAACGGCGGGTAAAGGCTTGTTGCAATTATTGCCGGTAACGTCAGGTGAAGTTATTTATAACGGCGTTGATTTATGTGATCAAAATGCATCAAAGATGCGCAAGTTACGTTCTGATTTACAAATTATTTTTCAGGATCCTTATGCTTCAATGAACCCACGTATGTTAGTTGGGGACATTATTGCAGAAGGCATGATTGCACAAAATATTTTTAAAACTAAGCAACAACGAGCAGGTAAAACCACGCAATTACTTGAACAGGTCGGTTTGCCTTCAGACAGTATTAACCGTTATCCACATGAGTTTTCTGGCGGTCAAAGACAACGTATATGTATTGCACGTGCACTTGCAGTGAACCCTAAACTCATTGTCTGTGATGAGCCTACCAGTGCGTTGGATGTGTCTGTGCAAGCGCAGATACTGAATTTATTGCAGCAACTTCAGTCTGATTTACAGTTATCATTTTTATTTATTACACATAACATTTCAGTAGTCGAATATTTGGCGCACGAAGTTGCGG
>JALTKP010000261.1 GCA_027078075.1 Gammaproteobacteria bacterium
GTTCACCGTTAAAAGCAATAATGCCGCCGAAAGCAGATTCAGGATCAGTGCTGTAAGCACGATCGTAAGCTTCTAATAAAGAACCGCCCGTTGCTACACCGCAAGGGTTGGCGTGTTTAACGATGACACAACTTGGTGCATCGCTAAATTGTTTTACACATTCTAAAGCCGCATCAGTATCACCGATGTTGTTGTAAGAAAGTTCTTTACCCTGTAATTGCGTGGCAGTACTGATACTGGATTCTTTCGCACCGGCTTCTACATAAAAAGCCGCCGATTGATGTGGGTTTTCACCGTAGCGCATTTCCTGCGTTTTAATGTACTGACTATTAAAGGTACGTGGTAGACCAGCAGGCTTGCCATCTTCACCAATGGCACCGAGGTAGTTAGCAATCGCACCATCGTATTGAGCGGTGTGTTCAAAGGTTTTAACCGCAAGGTCAAAACGGGTGGCATCACTAATAGCATTGCTGTTGCTATTCATTTCATCGAGAACACGTTGGTAATCAGATGCATCAACGACCACAGTGACAGCGGCATGATTTTTAGCTGCGGCGCGAAGCATGGTTGGACCACCAATATCAATATTTTCAATTGCCATCGCAAGATCGCAATCATCACGGGCAATCGTTGCAGCGAAAGGGTAAAGATTCACTACGACCATATCAATCGGTGGAATACCGTGTTGTTCCATTACCGCATCATCGGTACCACGGCGACCGAGTAAACCGCCATGAACCTTAGGATGTAAAGTTTTGACGCGACCGTCCATCATTTCAGGGAAACCGGTGTAATCAGAGACTTCAACAACGGCTATATCATTATCTGCAAGCATTTTTGCGGTGCCACCAGTTGATAAAATTTCAACATTTTTATCGGCAAGTGCACGAGCAAATTCAACAATACCGGTTTTGTCAGAAACACTGATTAAAGCGCGACGAATAGCAGACATGATTTACCTCAATGATGGGGTGTTGATATTAATTAAGTTAAAAAATAATTAATCGAGATTGTATTGCTTCATTTTTTTACGCAAGGTGCCACGATTTAGCCCTAGCATAATGGCAGCACGACTTTGGTTGCTGCGAGTGTGTTCTAGTACAGCACGAAGCAATGGCTCTTCCATTTCCTGTAGAACCATTTGGTATAGGTTGTCAGGTTCATGGCCATCTAGGTGATGGAAATAATCCTTCAGTGCTGTGGCGATACATTCGCGCAGAGGGCGGTGAGATTGTTCTGTGCTGACTTCAAAGACAGCTTCGGTCATAATTTGTTGGGCGTTATTCATGCGGCAATTTCTTGTTTTTGTATAAGTTTAAGGAAAAATTCTTGAATCATATCAATCTGTTCAGCGCTGCTTTCAACTCGGGTTACAACACGGCGGAATTCTGCACCGTGTGATTGTCCTTTGCTGTACCAGGCAATGTGTTTGCGGGCGATACGGACACCGGTGTATTCGCCATAAAATTCGTAAAGATTGGCTACATGTTCCAGTAGGATATCGCGAATTTCAACTAGTGAGGGTTCTGCTAAGGTTTCACCGGTTGTTAAGAAGTGGTCTATTTCTCTGAATATCCATGGACGCCCTTGGGCAGCACGACCAATCATTACCGCGTCAGCGCCGGTGTAATTTAGGACAAAACGGGCTTTTTCTGGTGTCGTAATATCGCCATTGGCGACAACCGGAATGCTTAGTCGGCTTTTAACATCCGCAATTGTGTCATATTCAGCATCACCTTTATAAGCATCAGCACGCGTGCGACCGTGAATTGCCAGTGATTGAATACCAGAATCTTCAGCAATACGGGCAATGGTAGGAGCATTACGATTTTCGCGATCCCAGCCAGTGCGTATTTTTAAGGTAACCGGGATATCGACGGCGCCAACAACGGCTTCTAAAATTTCGCTAACCAATTGCTCATTTTGTAGTAGCGCCGAGCCTGCCATGACATTGCAAATTTTCTTGGCAGGACAGCCCATATTGATATCAATAATCTGAGCACCATTATCGGCGTTATGTTTAGCGGCTTCTGCCATCATTGCTGGATCAGAGCCAGCAATTTGAACTGAACGAGGGTCAGTTTCACCATCATGGTTGGCGCGACGTTTAGTTTTTTCGCTGCCCCATAATAATGAATTGGATGTCACCATTTCAGACACAGCCATGCCGGCGCCAAGGCGTTTACATAACTGGCGGAACGGCCTATCGGTCACGCCAGCCATAGGCGCGAGGATTAAGCGGTTACTGATTTGGTAAGGTCCGATTTGCATAGAAAATAGTATTATTTTGTTTTGTTAGTGTAAAAAAAGCCATGCCGGCTTATGTAAACGGACGTGCAATCATACTCGCATTGGTGGCGAGGGCAAAGCGTAAATGCCTCATTTGAGGCAGCTTATTTGAAGATAAATAAGAAGCTAACCGCATTTTTGCCAGGATCAATGAGTTCCAGCGCAATGTTGACAGGATTGTTAGGAGCGATGCCTGTTTTGACATTGACGTCGTCAGGCAGGTATTCATTTGGCAGGAAGTCACGGCCAGCAATGATCCGACCTTCAATATCATGGAATTGAATTTGTAAAAGCGGAAATGCCTGTCGGAAGCCTGCTTTATTGGTAATTGTCGCTTTTACGCTGAGTGCATTTTTGATATTTGGATGGCTACGAATTTCCCGGCTTTTTAAAATAATATCATTAGGTGATCTAGGTAGGGCGAGATCGCAGTTAAGCTTGGCACAGAGAGTTTGCATCAGTGGCCGAAAACCATGTGATGCGAGGTTATCCCTTAAAAGATAGATACTTTGAGCCATGAAAAGCAATATAAGCAGTGAGCCCACTAGAACATAACCTAGGGGTGTGGATTGTGGCGCTACCGGTACGGTGTCTAATTCAGGGTAAAGTTCAGATGCGGTATAGCCCTCATCAGGTAAATTAGTTGTCTCTTTACTAGCAGCATTGTCGTTATCCGCTGTTTGGGGTTCATCTAATTCATGTTCACTATTGGCTGCTTTTAGTGATGTATCAATTAATAATTTACTAATCTGGATGGGATCAAGTTCAGCCTGATGAACGTCATCATCTTCAATCGGTTTATCGGCATTTATTAAACGCAAGCTAGGTTGATTATGTTCGTCAGATAGATTTTCCTTTTCTGCTTCTGCTTCTGCTTCTGCTTCTGCTTCTGCTTCTGCTTCTGCTTCTGCCTCTGCCTCTGCCTCTGACTCTGACTCTGACTCTGACTCTGACTCTGACTCTGACTCTGACTCTGACTCTATGAGTGGGCTTAGAGCAGGAATACTAGCTTTATCTTCTTCAACCTTAGATGACTCTAATTCGGGAACTTCTATTTTTATCACATCAAGATGAATCTCATCTAGCGTATCGATAGATAGCTCATCGATGCATAATTCAGGCTCATTGATTTCGTTCAGAACGGGTGCGGCAATAATCTCAGCAGTAAAAACCTCATCACATTGACCACAGCGAACCTGTCCATCGGCAACTTGTAGTTGCTCATCGGTAACATGAAAGCGTGTCTGGCAATGTGGGCATTGAGTCTGCATAGAATCTAACAATACCATTGATTAGTGGGTGATGTATTAGTGTTAGCGCTTAGTACCGCTTAAGCGTATCCAATCACCCTGTTGAACTGGTTTGCTAATATCACAATGGCGACGATAGGCTTCGGTAACACCTTCAGCTTGTTCGGCAAGGATACCGGATAAAACTAATGTACCGCCAGGACGCAGCGCAGCACACAACATATCAGCAAGTTCAGCTAAAGGTCCCGCGAGAATGTTGGCAAGCAACATATCGTAGCTTTCGTCGACAAGATCCATTGGTAGGTGTCGTGAAATAAGTTCACTGACACTATTACGTTCTGCATTGTCATATGTGGCTTGGAGAGCCTGAGGATCAATATCAATGGCCGTTACTTTATTGGCACCCAACTTAGCTGCGGCAATAGCTAAAATGCCCGAACCACAGCCATAATCAAGAACTTGTTTCCCTGTTAAGGGTTGGCTATCGAGCCATTGTAAGCATAAGGATGTGGTGGGGTGTGTACCGGTGCCAAAAGCAAGTCCAGGATCGAGCAGAATATTGACGGCATCAGCATCAGGTGCATCGCACCAGCTGGGTACAATCCAAATATTTTTACCAAACTGCATTGGGTGGTAATCATCCATCCAGACACGAGACCAATCTTTGTCTTCTAATGGCTCGAGACGGTGACTATCAAGAATACTGTTAGGTAATTGTGAGCTTAAGATGTGCAGCAATGCTTTGGTATCAATGTCGGCTTCAAACAGGCCAGTGATTTCTAAATTAGCCCATAAAGGTGTTTCACCTGGTAGCGGTTCGAATAGTGGTTGGTCTTCCGCATCGATTAACGTGATGGCTTGCGCACCGAGTTGCTCAAGTGCATCACTGACTTTTTCAGCATGCTGAGTATCAGAACGAAGTGTTAAACGAAGCCAAGGCATGGATGCGTGAAGAGACAAGCTGGTTGCGGTGTGATGAAGCAAGTCATCATACCGCAACCAGCTTGTTTCATTAAGATAAGCCTAGTTTCTTCTCAAGGAAGTGGATGTTGGCGCCACCTGCTTGGAATGCACTGTCGTTAAGAATATCAAGGTGGAGATCAACGTTGGTTTTAATACCATCAATCACTAACTCACTTAGTGCACCACGCATACGAGCAATCGCAATTTCACGGGTATCACCATGTGTGATGATTTTTCCGATCATTGAATCGTAATTTGGCGGTACGCGGTAACCATTGTAAATATGTGAATCAACACGAACGCCAATACCACCTGGTGCATGGAAATTATTAATAGTCCCGGGTGAAGGCATAAAGGTTTTAGCATCTTCTGCATTAATACGACACTCAATAGAATGACCGTGAATACTGATGTCTTCCTGTTTAAAGGACAATTCCATACCGGCAGCAATGCGAATTTGTTCTTTAACAATATCAACGCCGGTGATCATTTCAGTTACAGGATGTTCCACCTGAACACGCGTATTCATTTCAATAAAGTAGAATTCACCATTTTCAAATAAAAACTCAAAGGTACCTGCACCTAAATATTTAGTTTTCCGGCAAGCTTCAGCACAACGTTCACCAATGAAGGCGCGCTGTTCTTCAGTAATGCCCGGACCTGGCGCTTCTTCAACCACTTTTTGATGACGGCGTTGCATTGAACAATCACGTTCACCAAGATGAATCGCATTGCCATGTGAGTCAGATAAAATCTGAATTTCAATATGACGTGGATCGCCAAGGAATTTTTCCATGTAAACGATATCGTTATTGAATGCGACGCGTGCTTCATTTCGAGTGAGTGAAATGGCATTAAGTAATGCTGCTTCACTATGTACGACGCGCATACCACGGCCACCACCACCACCGGCCGCTTTAATAATAATTGGGTAACCAATCTTTTGCGCTATTGCGGTAGCGTTTGGATCATCTTCAGTAATAGGTCCATCTGAACCCGGTACACAAGGAATACCCGCGGCTTTCATTGTTTCAATGGCCGTGATTTTGTCACCCATGGTACGAATTGCATCAGCAGAAGGGCCGATGAAAGTGAAACCACTTTGCTCAACGCGTTCTGCAAAATCAGCATTTTCTGAAAGGAAACCATAGCCAGGATGAATCGCCATGGCATCGGTTACTTCAGCCGCACTGATGAGAGCAGGTACATTCAGATAGCTATCAACAGAAGGAGGTGGACCGATACAAACAGCTTCGTCAGCAAGACGGACGTGTTTTAAATCACGATCGGCTGATGAGTAAACGGCAACAGTTTTAATGCCCATTTCGCGACAAGCACGTAAAATACGAAGTGCAATTTCACCGCGATTGGCTATAACAATTTTTTCAAACATAGTTGTGACTTCTTCGCTGGAGATTATTCGATAACGAACAAAGGTTCATCGTATTCAACCGGTTCGCCGTTGTTGGCGAGGATGGCTTTGATGGTACCGCTTTTATCAGCTTCGATTTGGTTGAGGATCTTCATTGCTTCAATAATACAAATGGTTTCACCTTCACTGACAGCTTGACCAATTTGTACAAATTCAGCTGAGCCCGGTGCCGGTGAGCGGTAGAAAGTCCCCACCATAGGTGATTTAACAATGTGTCCACTTGGAAGCGCATCAGCTTCACTTACTGCTTCGGCAACTGGAGCAGCTGCGGGTGCTGCAACTGGCGCAGGTGCAGCCATTTGCATCATGGCAGGTGCCGCAGCAACACTGCTATGACGAGTGATGCGGACTGATTCTTCACCTTCTTTAATTTCAATTTCAGCAATACCAGATTCTTCTAGCAGCTCGATTAATTTTTTTACTTTGCGAATATCCATAGTATTAACTCATCTCTGATGTTCAGTTTGTTGCAAGTTCAGCATGCTTAATTGCTGCCTGCAACGCCAATTCATAACCTTGTGCACCTAAGCCGCAAATAACACCGACAGCGATATCAGAAAAATAAGATTCGCGTCGAAACTCTTCACGGGCATGCACATTAGATAGGTGTAATTCGATAAAGGGGATTGCCACGCCAGCCAGTGCATCACGAACAGCAACACTAGTATGGGTAAATGCGGCAGGGTTTATGATGATAAAGGCAACGCCTTCTTGTTGTGCTTGTTGAATGCGGTTAACCAAATCGTGTTCAGCGTTACTTTGCAGGCAATCTAACTCATGGCCGGCGGCTTTCACTTGTGCGATGGCGGCTGTTTCGATATCGGCAAGCGTGGTAGCGCCATAGACGTCAGGCTCGCGCGTGCCGAGTAAATTCAGATTTGGACCATTAAGTAGCAGTAACTTAGCCATTAAGAATGCCTGGTTAATTAAATCGCTTCATATAACGCCTAGATCGAAGCATTTCCCTGCATGATCAGACCACTTTTTTTCATCATAATGCCCGCGTATTGTGCAGGAGAATTTTGAATTTGTCTAGTTCTATGCACGTTTTTGGAACTTAGGTCACAAATCGGCGGAAATAGCGACATTTTGGAGAGATTATTGCTTGAATTTTGTTTTTGAGAGTGGTCTGGAGACTTTTTAGGCTAAATATAAAGAAATTTTAGACAGGATTAACAAGATTTACATGATTGTTGTTTTAAAAAACCATGTTCATCTTGTTAACCATGCCGGTGTATTTTTAGAGCGTTATAGCAAAGCCTTAATTTTTTCTTCAGCGGTTGTTTTAAGTAACTCGCCACGTTGGATGAAATTAATTTTACCTTTGCGATCTACAATCACGGTATATGGCAACGTACCAAAGCGATTACCATATTGTTTGCTAATATTTATCGCTTCAAGATTGCCAAGTAACATTGGGTAGTTCACACCATAAGTATCGGCAAAGTCTTCAACGTTATCTTTTTCGTCAATCGCAACACCAATAAATTGTAAACCTTGTGCACCATAGGTTTCCTGTAGCTCGACAAAGGCGGGTGTCTCTTTGCGACAAGGAGGACACCACGTTGCCCAGAAATTAATAACTAAAACCTTACCATCCCATTCTGAAAGTTTACGTTGAGCACCTTCGATATCAGTTAAAGAAAAATCAGGACGATGTGATCCCACTTTAGCCATTTCTGTTTTTGCCGGACTGCTTTGTGAGTCACTCGTGTTAGTTTCTTCTGCCACTGGTTTTTGATCGCAGGCGGTAAGTGAAATAGCTAATAGACCTGCGAGTAATAATATTTTTTTATTCACGTGTTTAAGTCTCTATTTTTGTAATGCTTGTTTGAGGTGTGTAGCAAATTCATTGGCATCTTTATAGCCGTAGAAATCTTTGCTTCTGTTACGTTGCCCTTGCGGATCAAAGAATAAAATAGCAGGTGGGCCATAGACACCTAATTTTTTCTGAACGGCAGAGGTGTCAGGATTAGAAGGATCAGTGACATCAACTTGCAGTGCAACAAATTTATCCATTAAGCCTTTTACTTCAGAATCTGAGAAAGTGGTTTTTTCTAAACGCAAACAGTCGGTACACCATGTTGCAAAGAAATCGATCATCACAGGTTTGCCTGCCACTTTGGCATTTGCTAATTCACGATCAAGATCGGCAACTGATTTAACTTGTATAAAAACGGCATGCTCTGAATTACTGGAGCTGGTTTCGTTGGTAGTCATATTGGCACTACCCATGCTGATCTTACTGAAGTCGATAGGCTGCATGATGTCACGGTTACCTTGTATACCGCCTACGAGTGATAGCACACCCCAGATAAGTAATACAGTACCAATGCCTTTCCAGAACGAGCGCCAACCACTGGCTGTTTCGGGAAGGCTTTGCGTTGCTCCCATGTAAATGCCAAGTGTAATTAAGAATACACCCCATAGTAGTAATACAGGCACACCCGGTAAAACAGTCATAATATGAATAGCAACGGCGATTAATAACACACCGAAGAAATATTTAACGCTATCCATCCATGTACCGGCTTTAGGTATTAATGCGCCTGCACCAATACCAATGGCAATGAGTATGACACCCATGCCCCACGACATTGAGAACATAATCAGACTGCCCAAGATAGGATCTTGAGATTCAATTGCAACTAATAATACTGAAAGTAAAATTGGTGATGCACAGGCGCCAACGATCATTGATGAAAGTATTCCCATCAAGAACACGCCAAACAATGAACCGCTTTTTAGTCCAGCGCTTTGTGACTGCATGCGTGACTGAATCGCGGCAGGCATTTGAATAGTGAACATGCCAAACATGGACAAGGCAAGGATAACCAAAATAATACTGACGCCACCAATTAACCAAACATTTTGGAAGTGTGCCTGAAGTTGATCACCAGACTTACCTGCAAAGTAACCGGCAATGGTATAAATAACAGAAGTACCAAGAACATAACTTGCCGACAACATACCGCCTTTGAATTTGGTAATTTTGCCATCAGTACTTTGACCAACAATGATGCTGGAAAGAATAGGAATCATTGGCAAAACACATGGTGTAAATGTCAAACCAAGACCGACAACAAAAGCCACGAGAACATACCAAAGGTAACTATTTCCAGAATCAGTTTTGTTTTCAGTTGTACTTGTTGTTGGAGTAACTTGTGCCGAAGACTTAGTCGTAAGTTCACTGTTTACGGTTAAGTCAGTTTTCTTTGTCATTGGTGGATAACAAATACCTGCATCTGCGCAGCCTTGGAATTTTGCAGTAAATGAAAGTGTGCCGGCAGCTGGTGCATTATCAACTGGAATGACGATAGAAAGTGTATTCATATACACTTCAACTTCACCTTCGCTTCCATCCGGTAAAATACCGTGATGCATTTTGCCTGCAGGTAAATTTATTTTTCCAAGTTGTACGCCTGTCGTGTCAGTGCTGAAACTGAATTTATCTTTATATAGGTAGTAACCTTCAGCAATCGTCCAGTCTGCGACGATATTGCCATTACCATCGAGGCTGGCACGGTAGCTGAATGCTTGATCCGGAGCTAAGAATTCACGTTGCCCACCACCAAGCAGGCTGTTGCCTAAAGAACTGAGTTTTTGTATGCCACTGGTAGGTGTTTTAGCGGCAGGTAAGTTAAGTAAGATGGTATGTTTAGCCGGTGGGTAACAAACACCTAAATCAGCACAACCTTGAGCACCAACAGTGATATTTAAAGAAGTAGCATCACCAGTGCGTATCAGGGGCACTTTAATCGCGAGTTTGTGACGATAAACTTCTAGTTCACCTTCTGTTCCATCAGGGCGAATACCAAATTTTTTCTTGCCTGGCGGCAGAGTGATTTTACCAATTTCAATACCAGGTGTTTCTGATTTGAAATTAAATTTGTCGTTATACATGTAATAACCATCAGCTGCAGTCCATTCAACTTCGACGGTATTGGCATCAATGGCGCGAGCAATAACACTGAATGCTTGATCGGGAGGTAATAAATCCTCTTCACTTAAGGCAAAGACTTGCGAGCTGAGCAGCAGGCCGAGAAAGGCAATCAGTAGTTTTTTCATCATTACGTGTCTCTAATTATTGTGATTGGACATTATTTATTGGGTGATACAGTACATGATTTATGTATCGAGTCGAGGTGCCAATGCACATGATTCACTTACCCAAGCAAGATACTTGGGCAACCCAACCTTAATAGGGACAGCAATTATCTCGGGAAGTTCGTAGGGATGACTTTCAGAAATATGCTTTTCCAGAGCTGAATAGACTCCAACTGTTGTTTTAATAAGGAGTAATTCTTCAGTGCCTTGTTGGCGTTCGCCTTGCCAGCGATAGATTGAGGTCAGTCCTGGCACAATGTTCACACAGGCAGCTAAGCCCGTATCGATAATACCGTTAGCCATGTTGATGGCTGCATCATGATCAGGGCAGGTGCAGTACACCATTAATAGGTCTTTTGAATCGCTCATGGGTCAATAAGATACAAGATATTCTGCAATCTTGCTTGTAATCAGAATAATCGCCCTTATTTTAAGGGAATGCGAATTTCTCAAATTATGTTGTTGCTGTTTTTATCGATTCCTTTGGTTGAAATATATTTTCTTATACAAGTCGGTGAAGTCATTGGTGCTCTCCCAACCGTGTTTATGGTTGTATTTACTGCAGTGCTCGGTGGTATGTTATTGAGAATACAAGGATTATCGACTTTAAAACGGGTGCAGCAAGCTTCTGCTCGTGGAGAAGTTCCCGCTTTGGAAATGCTAGAAGGGATGATGTTGTTGATCGGTGGTGTGTTATTGCTTACCCCCGGTTTTTTTACGGATACGATTGGTTTTCTCTGCCTGATACCGCCTCTACGTCAGGCTTTAATTCGTTATTGGATTAAACGCTACGGTTCGCGTATTCAGGGTCAAGCAGGACAAAATACTCATTCTCAGGGGCCAAAGACGCTGGATGGCGAGTACTGGAAAGAAGACGAATAATATTTTTTACTCTTTTTACCCTTGATTTTTCTCATTCCGCCCTTATTATTAGCACTCATTAACGGAGAGTGCTAACAGCGCTGCTCCAAATAATATAACTAATTGAATTTATTGAAAATCCTACTAGGAGATGTGATTAATGAACATTCGTCCATTACATGACCGCGTTATTGTTCGACGCACTGAAGAAGAAACTACCAGCGCAGGCGGCATTGTGATCCCTGATTCAGCAACTGAAAAACCAGCAATGGGTGAAGTATTGGCTGTTGGCAAGGGCACCACTAATAACAGTGGCGACGTTACACCTCTCGACGTCAAAGTTGGCGACACCGTTATCTTTGGTAAATTTTCAGGTAACGAAGTAAAAGCTGACGGCGAAACACTGCTGGTTATGCGTGAAGAAGACATCATGGGTGTGATTGAAGGCTAAGCCTCATCACAATCATCATACGAACAGAATTTAAAAAGGAACAGACATGACAGCTAAAGACGTAAAATTCGGAGACGAAGCCCGCCAAGGTATGGTTCGTGGCATTAACGTACTCGCTAACGCAGTAAAAGTAACCCTCGGCCCTAAAGGTCGTAATGTTGTTTTAGAAAAAAGCTTCGGCGCACCAACAGTGACTAAAGATGGTGTTTCAGTTGCAAAAGAAGTTGAACTGAAAGACAAGTTCGAAAACATGGGTGCACAAATGGTAAAAGAAGTGGCTTCACAAACTTCTGATATCGCCGGTGATGGTACAACCACTGCAACCGTATTAGCACAAGCCATCGTTCGTGAAGGCATGAAGTCAGTTGCTGCAGGCATGAACCCAATGGATCTAAAACGTGGTATCGATAAAGCCGTTATTGCAGCCGTTGAAGAATTGAAAAGTATTTCTACTCCTTGTGATGACAATA
>JALTKP010000262.1 GCA_027078075.1 Gammaproteobacteria bacterium
TTTCTCCATTGAGCATGGATTATATGCAAAATTGCGGATAACAATGTTCCGGCGTGACTCATACCGATCCAGAATACAAAAGTCGCAATGTACATATCCCACATGTGCGGGTTATTTAAGCCGGCAGAACCCATACCATTTTTATACTGGTAAATTTCTGCAGCCACTGCACAAGCAACCATTAAAACACAGACCAAAATCGCCACCCAATAGGCACGACGAGGAGCCTGCATTGAAGCGATCACGTCTGCGTTGATACGCGACCACTCCAATTTTTCGTCAATTACTTTATCTTGAATAACTTGACTCATGACATTTCCTTTTTATTTTTCAAATCACATAAAAAAATCATTGTGATTTAAACCTCAGTATCTCGTACTCTTTCCAAATACATAATGGATGGATCTACGTTCAACTCATCAAACACCCGATATCCACGAATTTCTTCGTCAGTCTTATGTTTCTCTGCTGTAACAGGTCCACGACGAATCTGGTGTTGAGCCCACAACTTACTTACTCGACTGTTTGGATCCATAGTGTCACCAAACACGATCGCATCAGTAGGACATGCCTGAGCACAAGCTGTTGTAAAATCGCCATCTTTCATTGGGCGCTCTTCACGTTGCGCTTTATCTTTAGCATTACGGATACGCTGTATACAAAAAGTACACTTTTCCATAACACCTTTATCACGAACGCTGAGGTCAGGATTTAATTGCATGTTTAAAGGTTCTGGCCATGAATCTTCATAGTAAGACCAGAAGTTAAAATAACGAACTCGGAAAGGACAGTTATTTGAACAATAACGAGAACCTATGCATCGGTTATAAACCTGCGCATTCAACCCATCAGGCGTGTGATACGTTGCGGCTACCGGGCAAACCGGTTCACAAGTCGCTGCACCACATTGCTGACAAAGCATTGGAATAAATTTGGCTCCCTGTTCCGGATAATCACCTTCGATTTCATCCCAATAGCGCTCCACTCTCAACCAGTGCATCGCCTGATTTGCCTCAAACCGTTCTTTTCCGACTACAGCCAGATTGTTTTCAGCATAACAAGCTGTTGAACATGCGTTACAACCAGTACAAATATCCAGATCAATTGCCATAGCATATCGATGCTCATATTCATGATGGCCGTATTTGTTCATGTCATTTGGATCGTTGACATGCTCTGCATCACGACGATAGTAAGAAAAGTTTTCTAAGATATTTTTTAAGGACATGGATTAGCTCTCCCTCTCAGTGCGCTGATATGCACTAGCAGTCACTGTACGAACAAACCGGCGACCAACTTGCGATTCACTGCTACCCATTTTCACGAGCGCAGCAGTCTTGTGAATATTTGTCACTTTTACGCGGGTTGCATAAGTTGCCAATTCACCTGTTCTTTTTTCCATTAAAGGATTTAGAATTTTTAGCGGATTAACACCACGTCCTTTCGCATATCGCCCAAAATCTTCGTGGCCCTGGCCAACAGGAACAGCTACTGCATCAGGATGAATACCCTTATGTACATACACCTGAGCTTCCACACTACCACTGGCAGATGTCACGCGAATATAGTCACCATTTTTCACACCGAGTTCTGCTGCTTTTTTAGGATGTAACTCAGCCCAGGAACCCCAAACAACCTTAGCAATTTGATCGGGTGCTTCTTGAATCCAGGGAATATTGGCATGACGACCATCCCACATACCCATCTTTGCCGTAGGAACTAAATGCATAGGGTATTCAGAGTTTCCAGCCGATGGCTTATAACGCATATCAACAAGCTTAGGTGTTAAAGGCTTTGTCACACCTTTTGTTTTGATGATTCCACTTTGTAAAATTCCGTTCCAGGTTTCTTCCTTGCTACCATTGCTGGCCACAATACTGGAAGGCATATTTAACAAAGAAGTTTGGAGATAACTGTAATAGTCTTCAAATTTTGCGTAATCCTTGCTGCGCATTTTTAAAAGACTCAACATAACGTCGCCGAAACCACGAGTTTCTTTGTTCAGCGGCTCCATTAAAGGCTGTTGAAAGCCCATCACTGCACCGTCTGGCTGATAGGCAGCTACATGAGTTCCCCAATCTTCCATTGCTGAGTTAATTGGTAATACCAGATCAGCCATTAAAGTTGTTTCATCAGGAAACATTGAAAACGCAACTTTAAAACCCACATTAGCCAAACCTGATTTAATTTGTAAAACATCAGGTGCAGTAAAAACGGGATTTGTATTGTAGGTAAACAAAACATCAAGCTTTTTGCCGTTTAACGCTTTCGCCAACAACAATAGATCTTTGGTGTTACCTTGCTTAGCTCGCATAGATTCTTCAGCAAACTTGGCTGTAGGCTCAAGAGTTTGGCCAACATTACCCATAATGAGGTTAAGCAACATAATGGCAGCAACCGAATCGTAACCGTTCTCCTGGTTTTCAACAGAAGCACCGGCAAGAACAAGACTTGGTGCACGCTCACTTAGCAAGCTTGCCATGCGCATGATTTTCTCTTCATCGATGCCAGTTACTTTTTCAACGGCAGCTAGATTGTATTGCTTCAAAGTATTACGTACCCGCGAAGGCACATCAACAGAATTCCAGCCGCGTTCGATAATGAAATTAGCAATACCTAATGCCAAGGCACCTTCGCTACCTGGGTTTGCCGGTAACCATAAATCTGCATTTGCGCCTGTCATCGTCATCTTGGGCTCTATTTGAACCAATGTGCCACGTTCAGAGCCTTTACGGAATTTTGCATATTCACCCATATTGTTAACAGGTGAGCCCCAAGCTCCCATAAAGTCAGCACCAAAAGACATAACAAGATTGGCTTTATTAAAATTCAATTTAGGCGTTTCATCACCCAACATATCGCGACATACTGCACGCCATACCGAGGTGTTAACTAATTCATGAACATAGTGGTTTCTAGATCCCAATTGATCCATTAATTCACTAACAAGAACAGACTGATGACCACTGACAGTACCTGTCACCATACCAACCCGCTTGCCATCAACACCAGATGCCGAGCCGATGCGTTTTTCAAGCGCTGACATTGCATCTTCCCAACTTACCGCTTGCAATGTGCCGTTTTTACGCATCATGGGCGTCGTAACTCTGTCAGGATTGTAGT
>JALTKP010000263.1 GCA_027078075.1 Gammaproteobacteria bacterium
TCAGCGAACTATTGTAGATAATATGGCTGATGGCTTGATTACAATGGATAAAAAAGGACGTGTTATTTCATTTAATAGAGCTGCATCAAAAATTTTTGGTTACCGCCCGAATGAAATCATTGGTAATAATATAAAGATACTCATGCCTGAGCCACACCACACAATGCATGATGGTTATCTTGAGATGTATCGCAAGACAGGTATTAAAACCGTTATAGGAGTAAGTAGTGAAGTTGAGGGCTTACGTAAAGATGGTGGCGTCTTCCCATTAGAATTGGCCGTTAGTGAAATGAGCATTGATAGTAAAAAAATCTACACAGGAGTATTACGTGATATCACTGAACGTAAGCAGGTTGAAAAGCTTAAAAACAACTTTATTTCAACAGTAAGCCATGAATTAAGAACACCACTTACTTCTATTCGAGGATCGCTAGGGCTAATTACGGGAGGTGCCTTGGGAGAAGTATCAAGCAAGATAAATAACATGTTACTTGTGGCAGAAAACAACGCTGAAAGATTACTTCTTTTAATCAATGATATATTAGACATGCAAAAAATTGAAATTGGAGAGATATCTTTTTTCTTTGATGAGGTTGATCTTTCCTCTTTGATTGAGGATTCAATTAAAGAAAGTGGAAGTCTTGCTGAAGAGTGTGGCATAAAATTTTCGTTTGAACATAAACTTAAGGACGCATATGTTTATGCTGATAAAATCAGATTAATTCAGGTGGTTGTTAATTTGCTTTCTAATGCGACGAAATTTTCGCCAAGAGACAGCACTGTAAATGTCAGCCTGTATAGGAAGAACCAGTCATTATTTATTTCTGTTGCTGACTCAGGCCCTGGTATTCCTGAGGATTTTCAGCCCAAGATGTTTGATAAGTTTACACAATATGATTCATCAGCTACACGCATCAAAGGTGGTGCAGGTTTAGGTTTAACAATTAGCAAAGCGATTATTGAGCGACATAATGGTTCACTAACGTATATCACTAGTGAGGAGACAGGCACTGTATTTACTATTGAGTTGACTGAAATTAGCGCACAAGAAAGTCTCAAAACAGCTGACTTTAATGGTTAGAAAATGATTAAAATTATGAAAACAATAATACGTCATTATATTTATCATAATAAAATTAGTGCTTATATTGCTTGTTTATATGCCATGACTACGATTATGCTTGAATTCAATATACAAATAGGGCCACATTGTTAACTGTGATGGCATGATGAGCAAATCGCATCTACGCACACCAAGTCTTTTAATTCTGATACTTCAAAGTATTACATTTCTTGTTATCGCTGAAACATTATTGCCGGATGAAAAAACGCTTAGTTTTGTCGAGAAAGAATATGGTTTGATTGCTAGACAACGAGTAGAAACATGGGATAGCTTAATGAGGCTTGATCCCTCCATCCCAGAGAAAGAAAAATTACAACGTGTTAATGATTTTTTTAATCAAATAAGATTTGTTTCAGATCAAATTCATTGGAAAAAGAAAGATTATTGGGCAACTCCAATAGAATTTATTTCTACGAATGGTGGCGATTGTGAGGATTTTACGATTGCAAAATATTTTACACTTCGAGAGCTTGGCGTTTCAGATAAAAAGCTTCGCCTAACCTATGTTAAAGCAATCCGCCTTAATCAGGCTCACATGGTATTGAGTTATTTTGAAACACCTTCATCTGAGCCTTTACTGCTTGATAACTTAGATAAAGAAATTCGTCTCGCTTCTAAGCGTCGTGATCTTGTGCCTGTTTACAGTTTCAATGGTAACGGATTGTGGTTGGCAAAAGAGCGTGAGTCTGGACGGTTGGTTGGTAAATCTTCAAGAATAGGTCTCTGGACTGATGTTATTAATCGCATGAAAGGCCTAAATAGCAAGAAGGTTAAGTAAAACATGATGTGTTACGTAAATTATGGGAAACTAGGACTATGACTCTCTATAGACAAATTGTGTTAGTAGTAGTGATGCTCAGTATATTAATGTTTGCTGGTACAGCAGCGATTAATGTTCAAGACACACGTAACTATCTTGCCACACAGCTTGAGTCACATGCTCAAGATACTGCAACATCGTTAGGTTTGTCTCTTTCGCCACATATGGCGAACAACGATGATGCATTAATGGTTTCAATGGTTGATGCGATTTTTGACCGAGGCTATTACAAAAATATAACATTACGAAAAATTGATGGCGAAGTTATTTGGTCAAGAAAATCAGATATTAACATTGAAGAAGTACCAGCGTGGTTGATTAACTGGATTAAATTGGATGCACCTGAAGCAACATCGATTATTATGTCTGGTTGGCAGCAGGCAGGAGAAGTTTATGTAAAAAGCCATCCTGGTTTTGCATATCGAACGCTTTGGCACACCATAACAAATATGCTGTGGTGGTTCTCTGGGCTAACGGTTGTTTTATTGCTGATTGCTGGATTTGCTGTCCGTTTGTTACTCCAGCCCCTTAACCGTCTTGAAGCACAAGCGATTGCTGTAAGTGATCGTCGCTTTGATGAAATAAAACAAATACCTCATACGCGTGAATTACGTAACCTTATAAAAGCCATGAACTATATGACAGGTAAGGTTAAGAAAATGTTCGAAGAGCAGTCTGAGTCAACCGAAAGGTTGCGTAGTCTGGCATTTCATGATTCATTAACAGGCTTACAAAATCGTCGTTATTTTGATGCGGCATTAAATAGCAATTTAAGTGGTTCGGGTGAACATAGAGAAGGTGCATTATTTTTAGTTCAAATTCTTGATCTACAGGCAATTAATCAGCGCTTAGGGTTTGATGTTGCTGATGCATTACTTAAAGCCGCAGCAGATATATTAAAGAGCTGTGTCGATACAATGGACAATACAACGATTGCAAGATTGTCAGGCGGGGATTTTGCCATTATTGCTGAGAATTTAGAAGATAATAAAGCGGGGCAAATTGGTAATGAAATATGCCGCCGTTTAATACGATTACATGCTGAAGATATGATAGATACTGAAAATGTTTGTTTAGCCGGTATTGCAATGTACAGTTCTGGCATGTCGTATGGCGATGTTCTATCTCGCGCTGATAATGCATTACAAACAGCGAGAACCCAAGGTTTTAATACCT
>JALTKP010000264.1 GCA_027078075.1 Gammaproteobacteria bacterium
CCCGGCGCGAAAGAAGTCGCCGTTGAATTCTATTCCTTATCGAAATCGTACAACATGCCAGGTTGGCGCGTTGGCTTTATGTGTGGCAATGAAAAATTGGTTGCGGCATTAGCGCGTATGAAGTCGTATCATGATTACGGCATGTTCACGCCGATTCAAGTGGCTGCAATTTCGGCCTTAGAAGGGCCACAAGATTGTGTGCAAGAAATTTGTGACATGTATCGCAGTCGCCGTGATGTGTTATGTGAAGGATTAAACTCTATCGGTTGGGAAGTTGAGCGACCTAAGGCAACTATGTTTGTTTGGGTACCTATTCCAGAAGCCTATAAAGAAATGGGTTCGTTAGAGTTTACTAAAAAATTATTAGAAGAAGCGAAAGTAGCTGTATCACCAGGTGTGGGTTTTGGTGAATACGGTGATGATCATGTGCGCTTTAGTTTAATTGAAAATGAACATCGTACACGACAAGCAATTCGTGGTTTACGTGCGATGTTTAAGAAAGACAATACGCTGCAACCTGCAGCAGGAGAAGAAGATTGAAACCGGTTAAGGTTGGCATATTAGGTTTGGGTACGGTTGGCTGTGGTACAGCGAATGTTTTAACGCGTAACGCAGAAGAAATTACACGTCGTGCGGGTCGCGGTATTGAAGTGTCGCATGCGGCAGCGCGTAATTTAAATTCGCCACGTAATTGTTCGACAGACAATATGAAATTGACGGATGATGCGTTTAACGTTGTTAACGATCCTGATGTTGATATCGTTGTTGAATTAATCGGCGGCTATGAACCTGCTCGCGAATTAGTGATGCAAGCAATTGCTAATGGCAAACATGTTGTGACTGCCAATAAAGCCTTGATTGCGATTCATGGTAATGAGATTTTTAAAGCAGCTCAGGAAAAAGGCGTGATGGTTGCGTTTGAAGCCGCCGTTGCTGGTGGTATTCCGATTATCAAGGCAATTCGTGAAGGTTTAGCGGGTAACTCGATTGAATGGTTGGCTGGCATCATTAATGGTACGGGCAACTTTATTCTGACCGAGATGCGTGACAAGGGTCGTGACTTCGCTGATGTTTTAGCTGAAGCGCAAGCACTGGGTTACGCCGAAGCCGATCCGACCTTTGATGTGGAGGGAATTGATGCTGCACATAAGTTAACTATTCTTGCTTCGATTGCGTTTGGTATTCCATTGCAGTTTGAGAAAACCTATACAGAAGGGATTGGCAAAATCACTAGCGAAGACGTCGATTACGCAACTGAGTTAGGTTACAGCATTAAACACCTAGGTGTTTCGCGTCGGACTGATGAAGGTATTGAATTACGTGTGCATCCAACACTTATTCCTAAGCGTCGTTTAATAGCGAATGTGGATGGGGTAATGAATGCTGTGTTAGTGAAAGGTGATGCTGTTGGCCCAACTTTATACTACGGTGCTGGCGCTGGTGCAGACCCAACGGCTTCGGCGGTTGTTGCAGATGTAGTCGATGTGGTTCGTGCTTTAACTGCTGATCCTGAAAATCGTGTTCCGCATTTAGCATTCCAGCCGGATGCATTATCGGATATGCCAATTCTTTCAATGGATGACATTGAAACTGCTTACTATTTACGTTTGGATGCCAGTGATGAACCTGGTGTGTTGGCAGATATCACTCGTATCTTAGGTGAACGCGATATTAGTATTGAAGCTATTTTACAAAAGCAACCTGCACATGGGGAAACCAGCGTGCCAATTATTTTGCTGACACAACGCATTCGTGAAAAACAAATGAATGCTGCAATTAAACAAATTGAAGCATTAGAAACGATTCATGGTGATGTAGTTCGTATTCGCCTTGAAGCACTTGATGCAGATTAAAATTTTTTAACGGAGCACTTAACATGCCATTTCGCCCACGTTACACCGGATTGATTAATAATTACCGCGATCGCCTGCCTGTGTCTGATGACACGCGCATCATCAGTCTTGGTGAAGGTAATACGCCATTAATTCGTTTGAATAATATTCCCAAGTTAATCGGTAAGAATGTTGATATTTACGTTAAGTATGAAGGTCTGAACCCAACCGGTTCGTTTAAAGATCGTGGTATGACAATGGCGGTTACCAAAGCAGTGGAAGAGGGCAGTAAAGCCATCATCTGTGCTTCAACAGGTAATACATCTGCTGCAGCGGCTGCTTATGCAGCACGTGCAGGTATTACGGCATTTGTTTTAATTCCTGATGGCAAGATTGCACTGGGTAAATTAGCACAAGCCATGATGCATGGTGCGGTTGTGATTCAAATCAAAGGTAACTTTGATGCAGGCATGCAATTGGTTAAAGATGTTGCGGAGCATGCGCCTGTTACGATTGTAAATTCAATTAACCCGTTCCGTTTACAAGGTCAGAAGACAGCCGCATTTGAAATTGTTGAAGAACTGGAATGCGCGCCTGACTATCATTGTTTGCCTGTCGGTAATGCTGGTAACATCACAGCGCATTGGATGGGTTACACAGAATATTTTGAACACGGTGTCGTGAACAATCGACCTAAGATGGTGGGTTATCAAGCATCCGGTTCTGCACCATTCATGCGCGGTGAAATGGTCGATGATCCTGAAACAGTTGCTACAGCGATTCGAATTGGTCATCCACAAAGTTGGGATAAAGCATGGGTTGTTAGAGAAGAATCAGATGGTTGGTTTGATGAGTGTAGTGATGAAGAAATCCTTGCCGCACAAAAACTATTAGCAGAAAAAGAAGGTGTATTCTGCGAACCTGCTTCGGCAACCTCGCTTGCTGGTGCGCTACGTGATATTGAATCAGGAAAAATTCCTGAAGGTAGCAAGGTTGTATGTACTTTAACTGGCCATGGTTTGAAAGATCCTGATACAGCTATCGCTCAAAGTACTCGTGCATTGATTACAGTTGATGCAGAACTTGATGCTGTGAAGAATGCTATTCTAGAAAATATGGAATAAGTGGTTTTAAGGTGGCGGCATCAAATCTAACACTGGTTTTGCCGCCACTGGTTATTCCCGATTCTGATCGTGATGCTTTTTCAGCAGCATTTAAAAAAGCTGAAAAGCCTCTAACAAG
>JALTKP010000265.1 GCA_027078075.1 Gammaproteobacteria bacterium
TTTATTAAAGTCAGGCTTCTCTTCGCGAATTAGCATATCCATGAATTTGTTAAACCTCCTCTGTCTGGTTTCCGGTTTCTTTGCGGACTCCAAACCGTAAGCAATTACGTAGCGATTGGATTTACTTAGCGCGTCATAGAACTGTTTTGCCTTCGGTCTGTTATCCAGGGCGGCTAGAAAGTCCTCTGGAACCTCCATCTCACTAGCTGAATAGGCATTTTCCCAACGACCGTCCGCTTTTGCGGCACGAACATGCACGAGTCCCGGTTCCTCCATCCGTTCTTCAATTATCAGGCGCTCGATATGTTCTGTGTTTCTCTTCGACCAATTGCTTCGGGGCTTTCTCGGAGTAATACGTTGAAGGTAGGCTTGGTCATCAAGTGATTTCTTGATGCCGTCGATCCAGCCCCAGCACAGCGCCTCGATAACAACTTCATTCCAGATCACGCTCGGGACACCCGATCCCTTTTTGAAGATCTTCACCCAAAGTTCACTTTCAGAGGTATGGTTCGCTTGTAGCCACTTACTCAGATCTTTCGGTGACTTAAAGGCCATTATTTTCGACGTATCGGGTTGAAGCATGAAATCAGATTCTCTTTACATAACGTTCTACATCAGAGGTTTGTGAAAAAATACGTCTCTGGTACCTATTTACCCAGATACCTCCTAGTACTCGTCCACATTAATCAAAAAGATCATTCGATAATAAAGAACTGATATAAGGCGCATAAGTTAAAATGGCACCTTGAACAATACCAAGTGCTTCAAACGCATCAGCAAATTCGGCAAAAAGCAATTCATTTGTCGGATCATTTTTCAATGCATCTAAAGCAGAAATCAAAGGTTCAATACTAGGATCCTTAACGTACTCTCTTAATAGTTCAATTGACGTAGCTAATATTGCGGGATCTATATCTTTAACCATCTTTGCCATGTTTCTTTTAACCTTTATTTAAATCCTAAAATGAAATGCTCTATCTTGTTAATCCTATCTAAAATATTCCCTTAAAGAAAAACACGTTATTCCCTGCAGCAACAAATGTACAGATTCAGTATAATACTCAACTTAAGAGTAAGAACTATTTGAACGAGACTCAGTTATGCGCAGTGCCAATGATGAAAACCTAGAAAAACTCCATCAATTAAAGCTGGAACATAGTGATTTGGATCAAATCATTGCACTATTGCAAGAACAAACAGTGGTGGATCAACTGCAATTACGCCGCTTGAAGAAACGTAAATTACTCATCAAGGACATTATTACCCGCCTTGAGAGCAAATTGATTCCCGATCTAGACGCTTAAGTTCAGACTTCTTTTAATTCCTTCATAGAAATAAATTCAGTCGCATCAGGGCTGTAACCCATTATTTCACCAAGCTCAGTGAATTTATTTACCCCCGTACTCAGCTCAATATCTTCAGGCATGAACTGTGCGGGATGCTCATAACCAGCTGTGTGTGACAGTGATAATAATTCTTTGCGGAAGCCTTTAACAAAACGCGCCAGACGTTCAGCTTTAGTATCAATGTGTAACCCACCTTGTCGCCATTTGCTCATGGTAGCAATGCCGGTTGGACAATGTCCTGTATGACATGCCTGAGATTGAATACAACCTATCGCCAACATAGCTTCACGGGCAATTGAGATCATGTCACAACCCATCGCATAGGCAAGAATTGCTCGATCCGGAAAACCTAATTTGCCACTACCAATCCAAACAATACCGCGTGATAAACCGGCGTGTTGGAAGATTTGGTAAACACGCATAAAACCAATTTTAAACGGTAATGAAACATGATCCGCATATGTTAATGGTGCGGCACCTGTACCACCTTCACTGCCATCAACGGTGATAAAATCAACGCCTTGACGGCGGGTTTTCATTTTCTCAGCCAGTTCATCCCAGAAACCGGTTTCACCAATTGCGGCTTTGATACCAACTGGTAACCCTGTTCTTTCTCCAATCAGTTCAACAAAATCGATCAGTTCATCAACATTAGAAAATTGCGAATGGCAGTTCGGTGAAATACAGTCAGTGCCTTCAGTCACACCACGCGTTTCAGCAATTTCACCCACCACTTTCGAGCCGGGTAACACACCGCCCTTACCGGGTTTTGCACCTTGTGATAATTTGATTTCAATCGCGCGGATTTGTGGGTTGTTGGCAACCTTATCCGCAACAACATCAATAGAAAAATTACCGTCTTTGTCACAAGCACCAAAATAACCCGTGCCTATTTGCCAAACAACCGTGCCGCCCAGCAAGTGGTATTTACTCACCCCACCTTCACCGGAATTATGGTAACAACCTGCTATATTGGCACCGAGATTCAATGCAGAGATGGCATTTTTACCTAGAGCGCCAAAGGACATTGCCGAAACGTTAACAATTGAATTAGGTCGCCAAGGACGTCGACGATTGTGCATTTCCCCCATAACTTTTACACAAGGAATAGCACTAGGATCATCGCCAGGATAGGTAGCATCTTTTTCAGGAAACGGAAATGCGGCGTTCTTAATAATAGGGTAACCGATACCGTACTGCATTTCAGTGGTACCAAAGGCTGAGTAGTTATTCACACCCTTTGCGGTTGTGTAAATCCATGAACGCTCGGTACGATCGAACGGCATTTCTTCCTTATCATGGGCAACCCAGTATTGGCGAAGCTCTGGACCAATCATCTCCAGAAAATAACGCATATGCCCAAGTACGGGATAGTTATGCAATATCGCATGTTTTTTCTGGGTTACGTCATATAAAAAAACCAGACCCAGTACAACAATGACACCCGCTACAATCCCCAACACCAGCTCAATTGTCATGATAATTCCTTTTTTATTATTGTTTTAGCACGTTCCTATTTTTTTATTTTTAACTCTATTGTGTCATTAAAAAATAGCCTAATCTTCGTCAACGTCGGCGATCCATTCCTCTAATGCAGTAATGATACCGCGAGCTTGATCGGCACTTGAAATGTTGAATTTAGATTTCTGGAAATATTCACCATTGCGTTTCTGGTAACGACGAATAGTGTATTTGTCTTTGCCGTATTCTTCTTTGGCTTTATTCCAGTCTTGGAAACGGTACATGATGGTCGACCATGCGCCTTTGGTTAATACTTTTTTGTCGAGTTGTTTGACCAGGATTTGGCCATCTTCTGAATACTCAATCGAAAGATCGTCTACTGTTTCAGCCATGATATTCTATTATTCCTAAGTTATTTAAGCATCCCACAAGATTAACAGAAACAGGGTGAAAGTTAAGCCCTGATACGGTTTCAACTACCAACTTGCCAACAATAATCTTAGACGCAGTCCCCAATACGAGCTATATCCCACTTCAATATCAAAAATATTTCCATCAGTATCAATAATAAACGTCGTAGGAAAGCCAGTGATCCCGTAATGGTGTGCCCAGTCACCCTCTTCATCCAATACCACAGGGAAATCTATTTTTTGTTTTTTAACATGGGCTATTACTTCATCGTGATCGCCAGACTGAGTAGCAAAGCTGATTACAGCATAATCTTTTGATAATGATGAAATAGTAGATTCTTCAAAACGACAAATAGGACACCAACTTGCCCAAAAATGAACTAGTACGGGTTTGCCCACATAATGACTAAGTGATACTGGTTGCCCGTTTAGCAAGGTGGCATTAATCGCCGGAGCAGGGCCACTAATTGCATTACGCGATTGCCAAAATTGAAGCCCTGTATAAACAATGGAAAGCAAAATCAATTGCAAAATGACATTACCCCAGAACTGGGGACGCTTATAGAAAATAATAGATGTAGTTTTTGACATGCGTCATTTTAGTACGTTGCCACACAAAATGACTAATACTTGTTACTGATGCTTTTGGCGTTGTTCGGTAAAAGGTGCTGGAAAATCAGAGGCATATTTTTCAATCCATTCTTCCGCAGCTTGCTGGCAACTAAGATCTCGTCCCTGTTGTTCTAATTCCTGATCTTTGTAATGCTCTATATGACAGACTTGCTCCACCATGCGCACAGTATAAAAGTCACCGGCATCCATGAACTCAACCCCAACCTCAAAGTTCTCATCGGCTTGATGGCACCACGCTACCCGACCACGGCTTTCAACTTCGCCATGAGTAATAGGCACTGACAAAGAAACCATCATTCCTGGGGCAAGCGGTGCTTTGCTTGTAAAACTTAAACCACCGTAACCAATATTATTCAAATTCTCTGGACTGTCATTACTCGCTTCATCCAATCGTACATTAATTGGCATACCGGATGGGTGTCGTATATAAGAACGCATATGACCGTACTCCATGTTCTCTTACTCTAACACTAGGCTCCAAAGCGTTGTTTTGCCACATTTTAGTGCACTCAGAAACAATGGTTTACATTTCATAACCCTATGATGGTATACGTAAGTAGTTTCTAACTGGCAAAAAAATACCCCAAAAAAATGGGGTATTTTTAAAATAAACCAAATTTCTTAATTGTTAGCTAGGCACAACATTAGCTGCTTGTAAGCCTTTCGGCCCAGTTTCAACGTCAAAAGTAACACTTTGGCCTTCTGCTAAACTTTTAAAGCCATCTGCTGTAATCGCTGAAAAATGCACAAATACATCATCGCCGCCTTCGCTTGGTTCTATAAATCCGAAACCTTTTGAATCGTTAAACCACTTCACTTTTCCAGTTGCCATAAAAAAACCTCTCCAAATACTCAACCATCAACGCAAGTCCATCTTGAAAGCGAAGCTTCTACCGCCGATGAAGATGGAAAATACTTTTACAACGTCATTTAGACAACCATGAGAATATCACCCAAATTTCAAAGGTCAACCAAAAAAGGCTATGAAATCATAATATTAGAAAAAACTAATATTATTTTAAAGCAGCTTATAAGTCAGGATAACCTTCTCCTGGGGGCATTTGTAGAAAGAATCCTTGCTCGTCAAGTAAACGGCGAACCTCTTCAATATCAGCGTAACCAAGCCTGTTGCGGCCCGCTAAATTAAGATTCATGATGAACTCAAGATCGCCTAACATTGCTATAAGTGACTCAGGAACCTCGGAAAAATCATCTTTTACCTTCACATAGAGGTAACAATCTGTTTTCTGCGTACCTTTATAAATAACGCACTGCATTAGTGATTCTCCTGATTAACACCCTGTATCCACTTTTCTAATAAAGGCTGTGCAAATGTCTTTAATTGCGCAATTCGACTGTCTAAATTCTCACATATTTTGGTGGCAGGTTGGTTCCACTGCCCACCTTGTGCCAAATCAGCAATATATAAACTCGACCACTCTTTAACCATTTCTGCAGAAACCTCTACATGGCACTGTAATGCTAATGTTTTGCCCACAACATAAGCTTGGTTGGCATAAGCCTGACTCGATAAAATAAGCTTGGCGGCTTTAGGTAAATTAAATGTTTCTCCATGCCAGTGGAATAGTTCAACTGGCTTATTCCAATCACCAAGCCAATATTCGGCGGCAGAACCCTCAACTCGATTCACTGTGTGCCAGCCAATTTCTTGCCCTGCTTCACCACGAAATACCTCGCCACCCAATGCTTTACAAATAAGCTGACTTCCCAAGCAAAAACCTAACATGGGAATATCTGCCTTATGCGCTTGCTGAATAAGAGCTAATTCATCTTTTATCCACACATGGTCATCATTAACGCTCATCGGACCACCTAAAAATACCAGCCCTGTTACCCCTTCCAACGAATCAGGGATAGCTTGCCCTTCATCAACAGCGATGAGTTCATAATCAATTTGCTGCTGAATAAGTAACTCCGCTAAAAACCCAGGGCCTTCACAAGCAATAT
Source organism: Gammaproteobacteria bacterium (assembly GCA_027078075.1). Taxonomy (GTDB): domain Bacteria; phylum Pseudomonadota; class Gammaproteobacteria; order AKS1; family AKS1; genus Sulfuriflexus. Next base: position 5,819 of record JALTKP010000265.1, read on the forward strand.
GCCGGAAAATTCTAATCAAACCTCATCTACTCCTATTCGCAATGGCATCAGATCTCTATAATACAGCACATGCAGACATTACCGACGCTTCACAACATTAAGTTTTATTTAATTATCACTTTAAGCCTTTTCTTAAATGCCTGTGTTGTGGCACCGCTAGAACAGGATAATATCAATGATCCGTCCTTACAAAAAATCCACCATGCCTTTGCCCAAACAATTACCAATGCGTTAAACGATCCTGACGAAGAGTGGACCAGTGGTTGGTTGGGTAACATGTGGGTCAATTTTCACGAAGGCAAGCAACGTGGGCTTTGTTATCAATGGAAATACCGCATTCATGCCGGCGTCAAAGATACTGTTCATGCACAAGGCTGGCAACTGACCGGTATTGTAATTAATCAAGGTGCCGACGGCGAACACCATGCGGTGATTGTATATGACCCTAAACAAATTAAACCTGAACAATTAATTGGCGCTAATAGTACACAACCGGTTTTTGTCTTAGATGCTTGGCGACGCGGACAAGCTGATATTTATCGTGTTAGTGAATGGCTTAAACTAGCTCGTCACAATTATGTACCGGCAAAGTTAATTGAGGTTAATTAGTCTATTCATCTTTAATAAATTAATCTGCTCGAAAATATTTTTCTAGATATTCTGAAAAACTAATATCATCTGCTGCTTCAATTTCTTGCTGGCGACGAATAGATTGTATGGCAGTGGTTTCCATTAATTCTTTTTTCTCTGTAGGTAAATCTATCTTCGCAAAGTATTCACAATGCTGTACCGACATACGGCGTGCAAAATGATAGAAACCTTCTTCGTTCTCTCTCATTTCTTGTAGCATAATTGCCGATGGTGTTAATGACGCATCTTGAATAGCCGCAGTTTGAGCTTGCAGCGCATTTTGGTACGGCTGCCCATCAACCGATGCATCTAGCATTTCACAAATGGACTGCATATTTGTTGTAACTTCTAATGCCCAATCCTTTAGCAAAATTGATCTGCCATTACGGCGTAACATTAATTCTGGATCGCGCCCTCTATGAGCAGTGTCTAACTCATTTTGATCGATTTCAAGGCGCTCTTGATCATCTATTACGGGGCTATCTGCTAATAAACAATATAAGACAAAGGCTTCAAGAAAATATAACTGGGTTTCGCTAACACCGAGAGGCTCAAATGCATTAACGTCCAATGAACGCAATTCAATGTATTCAACACCTCTTTTCTTTAATGCTGAGCTTGGTTTTTCATTCCCTTTAGGAACTTGTTTAGGGCGAACAGTACTGTAGTACTCATTTTCAATTTGCAATATATTGGCATTTAACTGGCGGTATTCACCGTCTACTTCAACACCAATTTTTTCATATTCAGCGCAAGGCGTAGTTATTGCGGCAAGCAGGCTATCTGCATAGCTTTGTAGGTTATCGTAGTTTGCCTTAATGCCCGTTTCATTTTCTTTATTATTTTGATAGCCGATATCTCCCATACGAAGTGATGTCGCAAATTCTTCAAAATAAGTATTGTCATCAAAATCAGGCAAGCTTGTTTCGGCGCCACCTAAAAATGATTTACATACAGCTGGTGATGCGCCAAACAAATAAGGAACCATCCACCCCAAACGCTGTAAGTTACGCAAAATGGCAAAATACTGTTCATCAATAAATGACTGTAATGCTAATTCATTATTTTCAATTTCTTGGTATGCCTTCCAAAAACTCTTTGGTAATGAATAATTAAAATGCACACCGGCTATTACTTGCATAACACGCCCAAAACGGTAACCCAAGCCTTTGCGATAAACCGTTTTCATCATACCCGCATTAGATTTGCCATATTGCGCAATAGGAATACTGGTTTCACCAGCAACCACACAAGGCATACTAGTTGCCCAAAGCATCTCGTCATCCAGCTTGGTAAAAACAAATTTCTGTGTGTCAGCTAAAAATTGCATCGCCTCTTTAACCGAACTACAAGGAGGTGTCACTAACTCAAGCAAAGCTTCGGAATAATCGGTGGTGACATAAGGATTCGTCAACGCAGAACCAAGTTTCTGGGGATGCGGTGTCTGGGAAATACTGCCTTGAGGATTAACTCGCAAGGTCTCTTTTTCAAGACCGATACGACTATCTGCTAACAGCGTCCCTGCAGAAATACCTTTTAATCGCGCTAAGCGCTGTGAAAAACGGGAGGTCAAAATACCTTGTCCAAACTAGAGTCATTAATTTAATCAATAATATACTGCTAGCCGACAATCGTCATCCCTGAATTTCTTTTTAGCCGGAATTTCCTAGCCAATATGAGGATCAACAACCATTACCACCGGATGACCATCGGCTTGTTCATGATCGGCTAATTTCTTAGCCTGACGCATAGCATCATGATTATTTTTATAGGTTGCTACATAGAGAACTCGCCCATTTAGGCGGTGCGCCAAAGTATAACCGTAGCTTTCGTCACGAACCTCAATCAGATGAGTATCTTTAGGTACTGAGGTCGTATTTTGCATAGTGACTAACTGCTCGCATCCATCCGCTTATACTCGTTGCTATCGACACATCGGGTAAAAAATTGAGTATTCATTTCCTAAAGATACAAAAAAATCGAGCTAAAAAGCTCGATTTTTAGTTAAACAACAGCAAATTTACGTTATTTAGTTACTAATATGCCAGTCATATGCACAATCAAGATGAACGCGAACAGCCACAATACTGTTAATACCATCCTCAATCATGGCATTTATCGGGGTACGATCTTTAAACCGGTTATTGACTCGATTCATCCACATGCTGCCAGCTGATGCGTTGCACGGATTTGATGTGCGCAGTGCATCGGCGATGCCTAATAAATGATCAATATATTCATTTAAACGCGAGTTATCTTCCGGAAAAATTGATGAACCTTGTCGGTAACTTCTTATCTGGCGCGAACGTGTATCATCAGGTAAACCGAGTAAACCAACTTGATCGGAGTCTTTTACTTTCCACTCATCTAACATCGCAATGATATTGCGGGTAAAACGAATTTTTTGTTCTTCATCCATCCCCTGCATTTGAGAAGGGGTTGTCTTGTCATCAGCCATTGAGCATTACCAATCTACATAATTAATTCGCTTAATTATATCACATAGAAGAAACCAATCAGCTAAAGCCCTATTCTCCATAGGTGTAAAGCCTACTTGGGATACGTAACGCCCGTACCACCTAAACCACAATAGCCACTTGGATTCTTTGCCAGATATTGCTGATGATAATCTTCCGCATAATAAAATTCAGGGGCTGACAATATTTCAGTTGTAATACTATTAAACCCAGCACTCAATAGTGCCTGCTGATAATGCCGTTTAGATGCTTCTGCTAATTTTTGCTGCTCTTCTCCATAGGTATAAATTCCTGAACGATACTGCGTTCCAGCATCATTACCCTGACGCATTCCCTGCGTGGGATTGTGTGATTGCCAAAACACTTGTAGCAAATCTTCATAGCCAAGTATGGTTGGGTCATACACAACCAATACCACTTCATTATGCCCTGTCTGACCACTACACACTTCTTGATAAGTTGGGTTGGGTGTGTGACCAGCGGCATACCCCACCGCAGTTGAATAAACACCTGTGGTTTCCCAGAACTTTCTTTCTGCGCCCCAAAAACACCCCAAGCCAAACATTGCTATTTTCATTTCAGCGGGGAAAGGGGCTTCTAATGGGTGTCCATTAACCGCATGTTTAGCCGGAACTGGCATGCTTTGCTCACGGCCTGCCAATGCATCTTCAGATTTTGGCATTTGTGATTTACTTTTCATAAACATAGCAATTCCTTTTTAAAATTAATATTAACCATTCTATCTGCTTATTGACCATTACAATGACAACGGGTTCCTTTACATTAGATAATTCCATGTTAATGTTGTCATTATCAAGTCAATGGAGAGCCTTATGCCACATTCATACTTTAAATTTATTCTCGCAGCCTTAATCAGTATTAGTTTCTTTGCTAGTTCACCCGCATTGGCTGCATCAAAAACTGAAATTGACATCGAAGTTAAACAAGCATTAAAACGCTTCAAAAAGGAAGTCGGTGCGTCGGAAGAATATATCAAGCTTGCCAAGGGAATGTTGATATTCCCCAGTATTTTCAAAGCTGGTTTCGGCATTGGTGGCGAGTATGGCGAAGGTGCCATGTTAATTAATGGTAAAACAGCTGAATATTACAGCACCGCAGCCGCATCAATTGGTTTTCAATTAGGCGCTCAAACAAAAACCGTCATTATTCTTTTTACGACTAGTAAGGCTTTAAAAAAATTCCGCAAAAGTGATGGTTGGGAAGCAGGTGTTGATGGTTCTGTTGCACTCATTGATTTAGGCGCAGCAACCACGATCGATACCAATACTATTAAGAACCCAATTATCGCCTTTGTCTTTAATAATAAAGGCTTGATGTATAACCTTTCTTTAGAAGGTTCTAAATACAGTAAGATCGATAAATAGAAGTGTGGTTATTTGTTTATCGCTACTGATAAACAGAAATACCTATGCCACGCTCTTTAATTGAGCTTTCAAGATCGATGTAATCATCTTCATTGATGTCTAGATGATATAAAACATCTTTGGATATCTGTTGCCATTCGTAATCAAGATCCTGACCAGCCAGCACTTTGTGTAAACAAGAAAAATGTTCCGCTAATTTTAAAGTAGCAAGCATATCCTTAATCTGTGAACCTGCCTCATCACGATTACTTAATAATTCAGAAGCATTATGGTGAATACGAATTACTTCACATATTTCTTTAGGCACTTTCCATGACTTCGCCATGTAATAACCCAGTACAGCATGGTTAGTATCAAAAAAGTTATTTTCTGTATCAACAATCCTTTCCGTTCCGCCAGAATAAGAACTTGCAATCACTTCTGAATAATTATCAAAACGTTGCGCCATAAGCGCGATACCCACATTACTAAATAGCCCTAATAAATAAGCTTTATCCTCTGGTATATTTCTTACCCGAGACGCAATTAACGAAGCGGCGATCGCAATATCAGCCGACGAATCCCAAAAACGATTCAAAAACATTAACTGTTCTTCTGATAACTTTTCATTATTAGCCTCTGAACGCAAACAAAGCATATTAATAATACTAAAAACCGTTTTCATCCCTAATAACAAAACAGCCTGACGAATTGAAACATCCTCATCATCCATCGCATAAAATGGTGAACGTAATGTTTTGAGGATACCGCCAGACATACCAGGATCCATTACAATTGCATCAGTAATTCGCTCCAGTGAAGGCTCTGGATCAAACATTTCCGTCTGAATATCAACTAACATTTGGGGAGGTGAAGGTATGCTAATACCTTTTAAGATCTTCTCAAGATCTACTTCATTTTGAGACATACCACTCATATAGAATAACCGTACTCTGATAATTGAATTTAGATTATAATTTCAAATAGCTCATACTTATATTTCGTCCACGAACCTTATTACTTTAATGGTTGTAAACACTTTATGTCCGATTCAGATAGCCAACGTCGATTTATTCTTGAACATACCAATGTACGGGGCATTATCACCCGTCTGGATTCTAGCTGGCGCACCATGCTGGAAGGTCGTGATTATCCTCCTATTATCCGCAATTTGCTTGGACAAGCTGCAACTGCAATGTGTTTATTAAGTGCAACGCTAAAGTCCAACAGCTCTTTAACTTTACAGATTCAAGGCGGTAACCCTATTACTCTTTTAGTTATGCAGGTCAATGAATCACAACACTTTCGAGGCATGGCAGAATGGCGAGGTGAA
>JALTKP010000266.1 GCA_027078075.1 Gammaproteobacteria bacterium
ATGTGGAATTTACAACAAAAACAACAAGCCGATAAGAATGGAGAATAACGATTATGGACAATCACGATAAAGCTATTTTGATCACCGGTTGTTCCAGCGGCATTGGGCTTTGTGTGGCGCAAGGCTTACACACAAGAGGCTATAGAGTTATTGCTACTGCACGCAAAGATGAAGATGTCACCATGCTCAAGGAGCTCGGACTTGAGAGTCTGCAACTAGATGTAACCGATGAAACCTCAATGGATAAAGCCATGCAAACTATTTTGTCGATGACTGATGGCAAACTATATGGCTTATTTAATAACGGCGCTTACGGTCAAACCGGCGCCGTTGAAGATATCCCTACCGATGTACTACGTGAACAATTTAATACTAACGTCTTTGGCTGGCATTCTTTAACCCGCCGCGTGATCCCCGTTATGCGCAAACAAGGTTATGGACGTATTATTCAAAACAGCTCGGTACTGGGTTTTATTGCACTGCCGTTTCGTGGTCCTTACAACGCCAGTAAATTTGCACTGGAAGGATTAACTGACACGCTCAGACTAGAACTGGCTGGTAGCGGCATTTTTATATCACTAATAGAACCGGGCCCTATACGCAGTCGTTTCCGTGATAACGCCTTGCTCAATTTTGAAAAGAATATTGACGCTGAAAATAGTGTACATCGAGATAAGTACAAATCCATGGTTGAGCGTCTAAAAAAACAAGGGGATGCGATGCCCTTTACCCTTCCTCCAGAAGCCGTTCTTAAACGCGTTATTCATGCTTTAGAAAGCGCTTCTCCACAACCTCGCTACTACGTAACCTTCCCAACTTACCTGTTCGGTACATTAAAGCGGTTACTGCCCTTTAAATGGCTAGATAAGGTGCTTTTACGTGTTTCTGCCGGTGGAAAACAATAAATAACAAGCTGTTAGCAACTACGTATTCCCTCGTTTAATTTATGGTAAATATTTTCTGTCTATTGCGGCTAACCTGTAACAACACCTTAATAAATAGATAAATAACATGACTGCACAAGCACTTGTAAAAGAAATCAACAAACTCGTTTCTCTGCCTGAGATTTGTACCAAGTTAGATCAGTTAATGGATAGCCCACATAACAGTATTCAAGCAATGGCTAAGCTCATTAGTCAGGATGTAAACCTAAGTGCACGTTTATTAAAATTAGCCAATAGTTCGCTATACGGTTTTAGTGGTCGTATCGATAGTATCCCTCGCGCCATCAGCATTATTGGCACCACTGAATTAATGATTCTCATTATGGCAACATCTACCATGATGACCTTCAAAGATATTCCCGGCCAGTTTTTTAACATGGCTGGCTTTTGGCGCCATAGTGTTTACTGTGGTGTATTTGCCAAACGCGTTGCTAGCCTTTGTAATATTTTACATCCAGACAGATTATTTATAGCTGGCTTAATGCACGATATTGGCTTACTCGCCATTTGTACAAAATACCCCGACATGGCAAATAAAATTTTTGAAAAACTAGGTTCAACAGAAGCGGCAACAAACAAACGAATTTATGAAGTTGAGCAAGAATTATTTGGTTATGACCACGCATCAGTAGGTCGTGAATTAGCTGTCAAATGGCATTTGCCTGAATACTTGCAAGATGCCATCTATTATCACCATCATCTTGAAGAAGCAGATAAACCAGTTCTAGATGCCGCGATTATTCATATTGCTAGTGAAGCAACTCATGCAATCGAAACCGGTGCCATTGAAAATTTTAACGAAGAAATAAATGAAATGGTTTGGCCTCTTACTGGCTTAAACAAAGAAACCATTGATGAAATCCATGATGAAGCACTTCCTGAGTTGGAAGAAATGCTCAGCATTTTATTACCCAGCACTGCTAAATAAATTAAAGGTTTGGAGGATCAAGGTGCAAAGCATAACCTCTAATTAAATTACTACTACTGCCCGTTAATTCAACAATAAACTCCAGCACCGGCTCTGAAACAGGTCTTAATGTTGTTACTTTAATAGCAAAATGTCCGTTATCCTTAGCAATTGCTTTAAATCGTAGATCACGCATATGGCGATTAATACTTAATCCTGCTTTACTATGAACGTCTCTAGAAGCTAACTGAATTCTTGCATTTAATATCTCTGCCGCATCTGTAGAGTAAACCATAATCTCGGCATCCAGTGGATCATTCAATGCCGAATTCACTTTAATCTCACCCAATGACAATGCATTCGCTACAGGTAAAAACAGAACCCAGATTAGACACCCAATTAAATACGCTTTGCTTCGACTCAAACTCATGACTCACTCCTTGCGACAGTGACGATTATTTATTCTTAAATCACTTTCTACCATATTTAACAGCATAGGAAGCGTGTCACAGTTCATGTTTATATGCAATTTCCCATTGCAATTTTCAGCCACTGTGACAGGCTAAGAATAGTAACAATAAGGAATAATCAACATGCTGCCTGACTGGCGACTTTTTAACGAACAAATTGAACACTACATCGTCAAGCCAGCACCGAAAACATGGCTTGCGAATGTTGGCTTTCACGCCACACGTATTGGCTATTGTGTTAGTCGCGATTTGTTTGAAGGGCAACTCACGCTACGAGCCATGAGTTTGGTTTATACCACCCTGCTTTCAATGGTGCCTTTGCTTGCACTCAGCTTTTCTGTACTCAAAGCCTTTGGCGTTCATAATCAAATTGAACCGTTACTGTTCGATATTCTTTCTCGTATGGGTGAACAAGGCATTGAAATCGGTCAGACAATTATGAGCTTTGTTAATAACATCAAAGTAGGAGTATTAGGCGCAGCAGGACTATTACTTTTATTTGTCACTGTTATTTCGCTTATTCAAAAAATCGAACGATCTTTTAATTATATTTGGCGCATTGAACATTCACGTCAACTCGCTCGGCGCTTTAGTGATTACCTTAGCGTTATTTTAGTTGGACCTGTACTAATTTTTAGTTCGATTGGTATTATCGCATCCATTAAAAATGCTGCCTTGGTTCAATACTTATCAAACTTCTATTTACTTGGTGACGCCATTCATTTTATTGGCACCTTTCTTCCCTATTTTTTAATTATTAGTGCATTTTGTTTTGTGTATATTTTCATGCCAAACACGCGGGTTAAATTTAAATCCGCTTTAATTGGTGCTGTCATTGCTGGGTTTTTATGGGAAACAACTAGCTGGTTATTTGCATCATTCGTTGCCTCATCAGGAAACTATTCAGCCATCTATTCCAGTTTCGCAATTTTAGTACTGTTCATGATTTGGTTATACCTCGGCTGGATAATTTTATTACTGGGTGCCAATATTGCTTTCTATTCTCAATATCCCAGCGTAATAACAGCTGCAGGTAAATGCCATTGCGCAGAACCTGCACACCAAAAACAACTCGTGCTACAAATCATGTATCTCATTGCCGTCAATATGATACAAGGAAAATCACCCTGGTCTGCCTACCAACTTTCTAATGCAATAGGGCAGCCCATTGACCTTGTTTCTGACTGTTTAGAATTTTTAGTTGAAGCAAAACTGTTAATTAAAGCCGGTGAAAAGCAACAGTTTTGGTTACCAATTAAAGATATTGCTGATATAAAGGTAATTGACATTCTGACTGCCGTAGAAGGCGACCAACAAATATCCGCTGCCAACCCTAATGGTGCGCAATCCGCAAGTAATCATGTACAAGCAAAAGTTGAATTAGCGCGAAAAAAATCGCTTAGTGATGACACCCTCAAGGATCTGGTGTTGAACTTTTCATCACATCCTGCATCGAATAACTAATATAAAAATAATTACTCTAGGGAATCATCATGTTTGCCAGACAATCCAGCACTATTATTAGTTTATGCTTTATAATTTTTATCGGGTTCAGTCAAACCGCCATCGCTGAAGATGATATTGACCGTGCTCGTGCAGCACGCAACCCAACAACACCGGCTAACATCCTTCGCCAACTTGCCAAAAATGAAAATGCAGAAATACGTCAAAATGTTGCCAGAAATAGACGCGCACCTGCTGACTTATTATTTCAACTCGCTCACGATCCAGAAGAATCAATTCGAATCACCGTGATCACCAACACAGCCACAGATGAACAAACTCAACTTTATTTAGTAAATGACAAAAGCCAGCAAGTTCGTAGCGTTCTCGCACGCTATGAATACACGAGTCCGGCTGTTATGGATAAATTGTCGCAGGATAAAGCGGTAGATGTAAGAATCGAAGTTGCTCAAAACTGGAATACAAGCCTGGCTACATTGAAAAAAATGACTAAAGATAATTTTGCAGAAGTAAGCCAAGCCGCATCACACGAATTGACTAAACGACAGTTAGAAGAAAAATAACAAGAAGGCGCAGTCCTTGCTCACAACTAAAAGATTGCCACGCGTTGCTTACAATGACAACCACTCAAGCACCAAACAAGCCTTCTGGTTGTTTTCCTGACGACGTGTGGTTTTTTCGATAGAAAAAATTGTGGAGGAAGGAAAATAACCAGAAGGCGCAGTCCTTGCTCACAACTAAAAGATTGCCGCACGTTGCTCGCAATGACAAATACCTAAACAAGCCTTCTGGTTATTTTCCTGACGACGTGTGGTTTTTTCGATAGAAAAAATTGTGGAGGAAGGAAAATAACCAGAAGGCGCAGTCCTTGCTCACAACTAAAAGATTGCCACGCGTTGCTCGCAATGACAAATACCTAAACAAGCCTTCTGGTTGTTTTCCTGACGACGTGTGGTTTTTTCGATAGAAAAATTGTGAAGGAAGGAGAATAACCAGAAGGCGCAGTCCTTGCTCACAACTAAAAGATTGCCACGCGTTGCTTACAATGACAACCAGAAGGTGCAATCCTTGCACTGTAATTTTAATTATAACTACTCAGAAATAACCCGCCGAACTTGCGCAATATCGGTTTGTCCTTTTAACAATTTAGCTATGCTGTCCTGCATTAATGTCCGCATGCCATCTGCCACCGCCAAATCCTTTAACTCCGCTGCTGTTGCTCGACGATAAACGTATTCTTTCATTGCTGGTGTTGCAACTAATAATTCATGTACACCAGTACGACCACGATAACCACTATCACCACACTTACTACAACCTACAGCACGGTATAATTTAACCCCTTCCCGAATTAAACCTAACTCCTCAAACATTTCCTCGCCGTAATAACGCTTAAGCAAATTAAATTCATCTGTATCTGGAACATAACTCTCTTTACATTCGCCACATAAGGTACGTACCAGACGTTGCGCCAATACACCAAGTAACGCATCAGAGAAACTAATTGGATCAATACCAAGATCTAGTAATCGCGTTAAAGTTTCAGCAGCTGAATTAGTATGTAAGGTAGAAAAAACCAAATGCCCTGTTAACGACGCCTCAATACCTGCTTCCGCTGTTTCTGCATCACGCATTTCACCAATCATTATTACATCTGGATCGGCACGTAAAAATGAGCGCAATGCCGCTGCAAAGGTTAGTCCTATCTTCGGCAAAACCTGTAATTGTTGTAAACCGGGCTGGGTAATTTCAACCGGATCTTCTGCTGTCCAAATTTTTAATTCAGGTGTATTTATGTGACCAAGAATTGCATGCAATGTCGTTGTCTTACCTGAGCCAGTTGGCCCAACCACAAGAAAAATACCATGCGGTGTTTTTATAAGCTCTTTAGTTTCACGTAAATTCCGATCTGACATATTAAGTTTATCAATTGACATTGTCTCACTGGCAGCAAGAATACGCATCACAACACTTTCACCATTAACAGTTGGAAGCGTAGCTACACGAAGCTCAAGTGGCTCACCTTTAAAACGAACACTTAACTTGCCATCTTGTGGCTTGCGTCGTTCTGAAATATCTAAACGTGCCATGACCTTAATCCGCGAAACTACAGCACGAATATGTGAAGCAGGAACAGTCAGAGCATTTCGGCAAACGCCATCTACACGGAATCGAACTTTAGAGGATAGCTTGCCTTTACTTGGCTCAATATGAATATCTGATGCCCCCTCTTTATAAGCATCGAGAATTAAACTATTGACGAGCTGAATAACAGTTGCCGCATTTTCATCAACCGATTCAAGAATATCAATTTCTTCTTCATCAATACCCTCTTCTTCTAAGCGCCCAACTAATTCATGGAGATCAACATCACTACCACCAGCTTCTTGCCCAAGAAAGCGTAATATATCATCAGGTAAACCGACTCTAAATTGATAGCTGGATGCCTTAAGAACATTTTGAATATCCATAATGCGATTGCTATCGGTTGGATTATCAACCAAAACAACAACCTCATCCGAGTCACCTATTACAGGTACCCAAAGCTGCTTTCTTAAATAGGCTTCATTAACACCTTTCAACATATCCAGTGGAATATCAATATTAGGGTCATAAGCCATATAAGGTACTTGATAAAAACGTTCTAACGATGTGCCAATTTCAATATTCGATAAATTTTCTTCTTGCAAAAGAAGTTCTATGACCGAGATATTATCTTTGTCGGCTCTTTTACTGTAATCATCTAATTGCTTCTGCGTTATGCGTCCTGTCTGAACTAAGTAATCGTAAGGACTTTTAGTGCCACCTAATTCATAACGAAACTTTTGACCTAACAACATCGCAAATTTCATTGCCTTTGCCATATCGGCATCATCAAAAACACCACCACCACGATGATTAAGCACCTGCATTACACCAAGTGAAACATTTTTATGTTTAATCGGAATAACCATCATTGAATGACTACGGTAGCCACTTACTTTATCAAAGCTAGAATCAAAACTAAGTTTAGGGTGAATTGATTTTAACTCATCATCTTGATAAACATCACGAACACGAATTGGTTTCTGGGTTAAAGCAACATAACCCGCAATCGATGTTGGCGTTAAAGCAACACGAATTTGTTTATTTTCATCACCGCTTTTGTATTCTGAAATAATTTCCTGACTATGGCGTGATCGACGATACACAGTGATACGCTCAGCATTCATTAGCTCAAGTAAAGTAGCTTCAATTACCGGCATAATATCGTTAAATGATTCTGCTTCATGAATCTTTTGCATGACTTGGTTGAGCTTAGTCTGAAATTGTAATGAGCGTTTCAGATGTTCAACACGATCAGGGCTTACGGCATCATTCATAGGAATTTTCTACTTATTTAATATGTTTCGGTATTATTCAGTATATATACCAGTTTGGCAGTGTTTAACTGATTTTCAACATAGATATGCTTTATATCAGTACTTTATTGCAATGCATAAGGTGTATTCTAAATTTTACTTACACGAAACCATTTTCAGCTAATTCGTCTAAGCTTTCTTGGGCAACTTCCCTTACTTCTGTATCCGTGTCTTTTAGTGCTGATTTCAGAAAAGAAACAGCTGAGGGGTGATGAATAAATGACAATACGTGGCACGCATCTATTCGTGTGGCTACCTGTGAATGTTGAGTATATTCAGCTATTTCATTAACCGCTTGCTCTAATAACCCAGAGCCTTGTAATGATTCTAATACTGCCGATGCACCAATCCGAACATTGATCTGACGTTCAGGATCAGCAAACAACACTAACAAATCAGTTAAAGCATTCGGGTCTTTACGCAACATCGTTTCAACTTGCGATATTTGACCAACTTCCAATAAACTATCAAATAATTGCTGCCGACCATCTTTCAAAGCTGCTTGTTCGAGCCAATACTTTATTTCACTTTCTGTATGTACACCTTGAAGTTCCAATGTATTAAGCATTAACCAAGGAACACTCCTAACCCCAAGCATTTCAGCACGCTCTAGATCAACAGAAATATCAACAATATCGAGACTTGCTAAATCCCCCTTAGTTAAGAGTTCACTAAGGATTTTTTTCATTTGAGGACAATGAGGGCATGTAGGTGCAACTAACAACGTAGCATGAACAGGTACAACACCTGAAACCGTAGACATAAAAGAATCCTAACAATAATGGCCATGGTGAAAACAACACCATGGCCATTTATTTAATTATGCGGCACTCACATTATCTGTATTAGCAGATGATTTACTGAACGCCAACACATCATTATCAACACCTACTTGAATAACATCACCAGGACCATAATTACCCGCCAAAATATCCTGCGCTAATGGGTTTTCTAGTTCCTGTTGAATCGCACGTTTAAGTGGGCGTGCACCATAAACAGCATCAAAGCCTGCTTCTGCCAACTTATCTAATGCATCATCATTAATCACAATTTCCATATCACGATCATGCAAACGCTGTTTCAGGTGTTGAATCTGAATTGCAGCAATTGAACGAATTTCAGATTTCCCTAGTGGGTGGAATACCACGCTTTCATCCACACGGTTAATAAACTCAGGACGAAAATGTTGTCCAACTACTTCCATCACAGCTGCTTTCATATCCGCGTAGTTATCACCAGCCATTTCCTGAATCATTTGACTACCAAGATTCGAGGTCATGACAATGACACAGTTACGAAAATCAACTGTTCGACCTTGTCCATCTGTTAAACGACCATCATCCAATACTTGTAACAAAATATTGAAGACATCAGGGTGCGCCTTTTCCACTTCATCAAGCAGAATTACAGAATAAGGTTTACGGCGTACCGCTTCAGTTAAATAACCACCTTCTTCATAACCAACGTAGCCTGGAGGTGCACCGACTAGTCGAGCAACAGAATGTTTTTCCATGAACTCAGACATATCAATCCGCACCATGGCATCTTCCGTATCAAACATGAATGAAGCCAAGGCTTTGGTTAATTCTGTTTTACCCACACCAGTTGGCCCCAGGAACAAAAACGAACCATTAGGACGATTTGGATCAGACAAACCTGCGCGTGAACGACGAATCGCATTAGACACTGCCGTTACAGCTTCAGTCTGTCCAATCACACGTTTAGCTAATTCTTCTTCCATACGTAGAAGTTTATCGCGCTCACCTTCTAGCATGCGGCTCACAGGAATACCGGTCCATTTAGAAACGATTTCAGCAATTTCTTCATCTGCCACTTTGTTACGCAACAATTTGGTATCAAGCATTTCAACCTGACTTGCCATATCCAACTGTTTTTCCAGTTCAGGAATACGTCCATATTGCAGCTCAGACATACGCGCTAAATCGCTGGCACGTTGTGCCGTTTCCATTTCTATTCGAGCACGATCTAGTTCTTCTTTAATATGCTGTGTGCCTTGCAATGCAGCTTTTTCTGCCTTCCAGATTTCTTCAAGATCAGCATATTCACGCTCAAGATCATCGATTTCATCTTGCAAATGTGCAAGACGCTGTTTTGATGCGGCATCTTTTTCTTTGCTCACTGCCTCACGTTCAATTTTCAATTGAATTAAACGACGCTCAAGACGATCCATTGATTCTGGTTTAGAATCAATTTCCATGCGAATACGACTCGCTGCTTCATCAATCAGATCAATCGCTTTGTCTGGTAGTTTACGATCTGAAATATAGCGATGTGACAAGGTTGCCGCAGCGACAATTGCTGGATCGGTAATATCAACACCATGATGCACTTCGTACTTTTCTTTTAAGCCACGCAAAATTGCAATTGTGTCTTCAACACTTGGCTCTTCAACCAATACCTTTTGGAATCGACGCTCTAGTGCCGCATCTTTTTCAATATACTGACGATATTCATCTAAGGTTGTTGCACCAACACAATGTAACTCACCACGTGCTAACGCAGGTTTAAGCATGTTACCAGCATCCATCGCCCCTTCTGCTTTACCTGCACCCACCATGGTATGTAATTCATCAATAAACAGGATTACTTGGCCTTCCTGCTTGGCAAGGTCATTAAGTACTGCTTTTAAACGCTCTTCAAATTCGCCACGGAATTTTGCGCCCGCAATCAATGCTCCCATATCAAGAGATAATAGGCGTTTGTTTTTAATGCCTTCAGGCACTTCACCATTAACAATCCGTTGAGCCAGTCCTTCAACAATGGCTGTTTTACCTACACCAGGTTCACCAATAAGAACGGGGTTATTTTTGGTACGGCGTTGCAACACCTGAATGGTACGACGAATTTCATCATCGCGACCAATCACAGGATCTAGCTTTCCTTGCTCAGCACGTTCAGTAACATCGATGGTGTATTTCTCCAACGCCTGACGCTGTTCTTCCGCATTTGGATCATCTATATTCTCGCCACCACGAATGTTTTCTATGCCTTTTTCAATCGCTGATTTTGTTGCGCCATTGCTGCGCATCAACTCACCCAGCACGCCTTTATCATCAAGTGCGACGAGAATGAAAAGCTCAGTTGAAATATAGCTATCTTTACGTTGTTGGGCAGCCTTATCACACTGGTTTAATAAACGCCCCAAATCATTAGATATGTGTAAGTCGCCCTCAGCACCTTCAACCTTTGAGATTTTATCTAAGGCATCACCTAGTTTTGAACGCAACAGGTTCACATTTACACCTGCTTGCATCAACAAATGGCGGGCACTGCCACCCTCTTGATCCAGCAAGGCTGTCATCAAGTGTAAAGGTTCAATAAACTGATGATCACGGCCCACAGCCATGCTTTGCGCATCGGCTAGCGCCAGTTGAAATTTACTTGTTAATTTATCCATCCGCATCGAAATGCTCTCCATAAAAAATTAGAATCTACATAACAAATGGGGTAGAGATCCTACTATTTCAAGAGTAGTCCATATAGATGAATATTACAGGGGCAGTTTTTCACAGCCTAACAGCTGCTGATAGCCGGCTTTTTGCTTTTCTGTAGCGTGTTGTTCAAATTGTTGTCGTAATCGAGCCAATTTATTCAGTCTATGTAACTTATCAAAACGGGTTAATTCACGCTCAATCGATAACCGCTCTGTGGCTATTTCCTGATAGCGTTGATAACCAGCTATTAATTTAGGCCAATCATCATGACTCATAATGAATTTGCTAACAGCGGCAGCCTGACTATTAATAAACCGCTGGTAATTATCAGTACGGCTCTTTGCCGCTTCCGGCCAACGTTGTTCTAATTCATAGCGAATTTTAAAACGCACTTCCGTCATCGCAGCACGTAATTTCACATGTTCCTGACCAAGCTTTTTAAACCGTCTGTCCAAACGACGACGTTTTTTACTGATCACGCTACGCTGTACTGACTGGTCTGTTGGAACACGAAGCTCTCTAGCAATATCATTTGCCAATTTGGCATAGACATTGCCCCGCCCTTCGCCGGCAAAGAACCAACGTAAGTACCAAGGCTGCCAACGCTCCAAATATACCTCGCTGGTAGACCGAGGTAAATCCGTGCTATCTGCCTGAGCAAGTGTATATATATGCGCTTCATAAAGACTGACTTCACCATCTTTATTACGATCTGGATCCTCTGGTAAAGCTTCACCCTGACGGGTTTTACCACTCAGTGCTGCAAAGAAATAAGTGCTGTAGTCGCGGTAGTCATCAATATTGACACCTGATGAACAGCCTTCAGCTTTTCGATCTGCTGCTTCAGCAAAGAAGCCACATCGAGGTGCTTTAACTAGCTCAATCGAATCTC
>JALTKP010000267.1 GCA_027078075.1 Gammaproteobacteria bacterium
CTTGACCCCACACGGGGTCCTCAGTACCATACCGCCTCTGTAATTCCTCGGTAGCTCAGTTGGTAGAGCGGGTGACTGTTAATCACTAGGTCGGCGGTTCGAGCCCGTCCCGAGGAGCCATACAAAATAAAAGGTTAGCGTTTTCGCTAGCCTTTTTTTGTGGGTTTTCCTAAAACTCATTCCTAAAACGCATTTTATCCTTCGCCACAAGCTAAACTAGTCCCATCAGGTCTTACTGTAGAGATTCTAGGTCGCCCTGTATTGGAAATAATCACTGCTTTGGCATATTCAGGGTAGTCTGGATCACAAAACACATAAGTGCCATTACTGCCAGGTGATTGGCCGGTATTTTGATAGACGATTCGTCTTCGTCGTCCTGATGTGATTGTTATACCATTCTCTTCGCCTTTTTCGACAAACAGAAGCTCATCAGGTCCATCAAGTTCTCGGTTGGCATTGTAATCAGCAAAGATGATCCAGCCTTTCTCCCAGCCAGCAGTACGTTCACATGATTTACCATCGGAACTTCGGCACATGATTGCTCTGACGCCGCGCTTGATGGCTTCGCTACGGGTATAGTGTAATTGCCCAACAAAAGTATTGATTTCAGTGGTTAAACGAGTGCGCTGCACCAGTTGATGAAAAGCCGGAATGGCTGTTGTGGTTAAAATTGTGCTGATACTTAGAGTTATGATCATTTCGAGCAGGGTGAAGCCGCGCTGGAAATGAAAAGTGTGGATATCCATATCCATCTCCCATCCATTTGAAGCGTCCTAATCCTTGGACGAACTAATCATACGGGCTTGGCTACAGAAAGTTTGTAGGATGAGGCTTATATTTACCTAAGCAATTCGCTAATTCGGCTGACAGCCGATTCAAGCATCTCCATGCTGGTAGCGTATGACAAGCGCATATGACCTGGGGCACCAAAGGCAGAACCAGGAACAAGCGCGACCTTTGCTTCATCAAGTAATTTGGCAGTAAATTCAATATCATCTTTACAGCCAAGTGCTTGCATTGCTTCGCGCATGTCAGGGAAGGCATAGAAGGTCCCGTCTGAAGGCAAGCAAGTAACACCGGGTAATTTATTTAATGCCGCAAGTAGCCAGTCATGGCGTGCTTTAAAAGCGGTTGTCATGTCTGCGACGCATTGTTGATCGCCACTTAGCGCAGCCGCAGCGGCAGCTTGTGCGATAGAACAGGCACCTGATGTGCTTTGTGACTGTACTTTCTTCATGGCTTTAATCAGATCAGCAGGGCCTGCTGCATAGCCAATACGCCAGCCAGTCATCGAATAAGCTTTAGATACGCCATTAAGCACAATTGTGCGGTCATAGAGCTCAGGGCAGACGGTAACGATGTTACAGAAGGCTTCATCCGTCCAGAGAATATGTTCATACATATCATCGGTGGCTATAAGTACCTGAGGATGGCGCAATAAAACCTCAGCAAGAGCTTCTAGCTCGGCTCGTCGATAAGACACACCCGTTGGGTTAGATGGGCTGTTAAGTACTAATAGTCGTGTTTTATCGGTAATGGCTGCTTCAAGCTGTTTCGCCTGAAGTTTAAAGTTCTGCTCGATACCGGCACTTACAATCACGGGTGTTGCATCAGCAAGTAGCACCATATCAGGGTAAGACACCCAATAAGGCGCAGGGATGATGACCTCATCACCTTCATCAAGCATTGCTTGAGCAAGGTTGTAGAAACTCTGTTTACCACCGGAAGAGACAAGAATTTGATCAGATGTGTATTCAAGCCCGTTATCTTGCCTAAATTTGCTAATAACCGCTTGTTTTAACTCAGCCGTCCCATCAACGGGTGGGTATTTAGTCTGACCCTTAGCAATAGCATCTACTGCGGCAGCTTTGATATGTTCAGGGGTGTCAAAGTCTGGCTCGCCAGCACCAAGGTTAATAATATCTTCACCTGCAGCACGAAGTGCTTTGGCTCGGGCATCGACCGCAAGGGTCGGCGATGGTTTTACGCGTTGAACGCGTTGCGAAAGCTTAATATTCAAAACGACTCATTCCTGATTAATGCACCCATTATTACACAGATAGCGCGAATTTTAACCGGCTGTAATATACTGCATCGCTGAACTAAAAACCATGTATTGAGCCCATGTCACGACAATTTGAACTACATACAGATTATACCCCTGCTGGCGATCAACCAACGGCCATTAAAGCCATGGTAGAAGGCTTAAATAATGGCGAAGCGGGCATGACCCTGCTCGGTGTGACAGGATCAGGTAAAACCTTCAGTATTGCTAATGTGATTGCCGAGGTTCAGCGCCCTGCGATTATCATGGCACCGAATAAGACACTGGCTGCTCAGCTCTATGGTGAAATGAAGGAGTTTTTCCCCAATAATGCGGTGGAATACTTTGTTTCCTACTACGATTATTACCAGCCAGAAGCCTATGTCCCCAGTTCCGATACTTTCATTGATAAAGATGCCTCAATCAATGAACACATTGAGCAAATGCGACTCTCTGCCACCAAGGCAATTTTAGAACGTAAAGACACTATTATAGTTGCATCTGTTTCTGCCATTTATGGTCTAGGTGATCCTAAACTCTATATGGGCATGTTGTTGCACTTTGTGAAAGGTGAGCCTATTGAACAACGTACAATTTTGCGTAAGTTGGCTGAACTGCAATATACCCGTAATGATGTAGAGCTGCGTCGCAGTACTTATCGTGTTCGAGGAGAGGTGATTGATATCTTTCCGGCAGACTCCGATCGTGAAGCGGTACGTGTTGAGTTGTTTGATGATGAAATTGAGCAACTCAGTTACTTTGATCCACTCACGGGTGAAATCTTACGACGTGTACCAAGGCTGACGATTTATCCAAAAACACATTACGTTACACCAAGGCAAGTTTTACTCGATGCGATTGAAGAAATTAAAACTGAGTTAAAAGAACGCCTCGAGCATTTGCGTGACCATGATAAGTTGGTTGAAGCGCAGCGCCTTGAACAACGCACTCAGTTTGATATTGAAATGATTAATGAATTGGGGTATTGCTCTGGGATTGAAAATTACTCGCGCTATTTGTCTGGGCGTGAACCTGGTGCAGCTCCACCAACCTTATTCGATTATTTACCAGACGATGCAATTCTTGTTATTGATGAATCTCACGTAACCGTATCGCAAATTGGTGCAATGTATAAAGGCGATCGTTCGCGTAAGACAACGCTAGTCGATTATGGCTTTCGTTTGCCTTCAGCGTTAGATAACCGACCGATGCGCTTTGATGAATTTGAAAAAATATCACCACAAACAATTTATGTTTCCGCAACACCTAGTGACTATGAAAAAGAACACTCTGGTGCGATTATCGATCAAGTTGTTCGTCCAACGGGTTTAACAGATCCAGAGATAGAAATTAGACCGGTTGCGACACAAGTCGATGATTTGTTATCAGAAGTAAAAATTCGCGCCGATAAAAATGAACGTGTATTGGTTACCACTTTAACCAAACGCATGTCAGAAGATTTAACTGACTATCTTGCAGAACATGGTGTGCGAGTTCGTTATCTTCATTCTGATATTGATACGGTAGAACGAATGGAAATATTACGTGATTTACGTTTAGGCGAATTTGACGTGCTGGTTGGTATTAACTTATTACGAGAAGGGCTGGATTTACCTGAAGTATCACTGGTCGCTATTTTAGATGCAGATAAAGAAGGGTTTTTGCGTTCAGAACGATCGTTGATACAAACCATAGGTCGTGCAGCACGAAACTTAGAGGGTAGAGCCATCCTTTATGCGGATCGTATTACAGGTTCAATGCAACGAGCGATGGATGAAACTGATCGACGTAGAGAAAAACAAGAAGCACATAACAAAAAACATAACATTACCCCAAAGAGTGTCCAAAAAGCGGTAATGGATGTTATGCAAGCTGGTTATTCTGATGTGAAAGCAAGTGTTAGAGAATATGCCAAGGTCGCTGAAGAGCTGATTGAATATAATGCGATGTCACCAGCTCAATTAGAAAAGAGCATCGCAAAAATGGAACAGGAAATGTACAAATATGCTCAGAACCTTGAGTTTGAGGAAGCGGGACAGATAAGGGATAAAATTGCCCATATTCGAGATTTACAGCGGTGAGGTGTCAAGTAAACATATAACTGAGCCAATCCTGCCATTGCGAACACAGTGTTTCGTCCGTAATGACGTGATTTTGTTATGAATATGATAATATTCATATCTTTGAAGCAGTATTTATTGATTATAATTAGGTTGATGGACAAATAATGACAAAAAAAGCACTTATTTCAGGGATTACGGGACAGGATGGTGCCTATTTAGCAGAATTTTTGCTTAAAAAAGGCTATGAAGTACACGGTATTAAACGTCGAGCCTCATCATTTAATACGGATCGTATTGATCACTTATATCAAGATCCACACGTCGAAAATCGCAATTTTGTACTTCATTATGGTGATTTAAGTGACTCAACTAACTTAATTCGTATTATCCAAGAAGTTCAACCAGATGAAATTTATAATTTGGGTGCACAAAGCCACGTCGCTGTTTCATTTGAGAGCCCAGAATACACTGCTGATACAGTTGGCTTAGGTGCTTTACGTATTTTAGAAGCGATTCGCATAGCTGGTTTAGAAAAGAAAACTAAGTATTACCAAGCATCCACTTCTGAATTATTTGGTGATGTACAAGAAATTCCGCAAAAAGAAACCACACCTTTTTATCCTCGCTCACCTTATGCAGCAGCGAAACTTTATGCATATTGGATAACAGTCAATTACCGTGAAGCTTATGGCATGTATGCTTGTAACGGTATTTTATTCAACCATGAATCACCTGTGCGAGGTGAAACATTTGTAACTCGTAAAATCACACGTGCGATGGCGCGTATTAGTTTAGGTCTTCAAGACTGTGTTTATCTCGGGAACATGAATGCCTTACGTGACTGGGGTCATGCTAAAGACTATGTCGAGATGCAGTGGTTGATGTTGCAACAAGATGAACCCGATGACTTTTGTATTGCCACGGGTGTTCAGTATTCTGTTCGTGACTTTTGTGATGCGGCTTATGGGCATTTAAATAAAGCCATTCGCTGGGAAGGTAAGGGCGTTGACGAGAAGGGCTATGATGCTGAGACAGGCCAATGTATCGTTGCTGTTGATCCTCGTTATTTCCGCCCAACTGAAGTTGAAACATTGTTAGGCGATCCATCTAAGGCAAAAGAGAAATTAGGTTGGACTCCTAAAATTACTTTTGAAGAAATGGTTCATGAAATGATGGAACATGATTTGGAATTAGCTAAACGAGATGCTTTAGTGAAAAAACATGGTTTCAAAGCATATGACTATCATGAATAGTCATTAATTATTTTATTTAAATTATATCAATGAATAAAGATTCAAAAATTTTCGTTGCTGGGCACAGAGGGCTTGTTGGTTCGGCTATAGTGCGGCAGTTGAAAGGCGATTGTTTTTCAAACCTAATTGTTCGTACACACGATGAACTCGATTTATGTGATCAATCAGCTGTTAATGCTTTTTTTATTGAGCAACAACCAGAATATGTAATATTAGCAGCAGGAAAAGTTGGTGGCATTCATGCCAATAATACTTATCCTGCCGAATTTATATATGAAAATATGATGATTGAAGCAAATGTCGTGCATGCTTCGTATAAAAACAAAATTAAACGATTGTTGTTTCTGGGGAGCTCATGCATTTACCCTAAACTTGCAGAGCAACCAATGCGTGAAGATGCATTGTTAACAAGTGCTTTAGAATTAACAAATCAACCTTATGCTGTTGCTAAGATCGCAGGCATTAAACTTTGTGAATCATATAATCGTCAGTATGATACTGACTATCGTTCAGTAATGCCTACAAACCTGTATGGTCAAGGCGATAATTTTCATCCAGAAAATTCACATGTTATTCCTGCTTTAATGAGACGGTTTCATGAGGCAAAACTTAACGATGATGCCCAAGTGATTGTGTGGGGAACAGGTAATGCCAAACGAGAGTTTTTACATGTTGATGATATGGCAGCCGCATCACTTTTTGTCCTACAACTCGATAGTGATATTTATAAAGCAAACACAGAAGCCATGTTGTCGCATATTAATGTTGGTACTGGTATTGATTGCAGTATTCGCGAGATGGCAGAAACAGTTAAAAAAGTTGTTGGTTATGGTGGGGAATTAGTTTTTGATGTATCTAAACCAGATGGTCCACCAAGAAAACTGCTTGATGTATCAAGGTTAAATGCCATGGGTTGGCAATCAGCAATATCACTAGAACAAGGTTTGTCATTAACCTATAAGTGGTTTGTTGAAAACGAAGGGCACTTTCGTGCTTAATATGAGATTTTTCTGAAATGATTCCAGTTATTTTATCCGGTGGTTCAGGTAGTCGTTTGTGGCCATTATCACGAGAAAGTTACCCTAAACAATTTTTACCTTTAACGTCAGAACAATCAATGTTGTGCGAGACGTTACAACGACTTGATGGCATGGCAGGGTTATCTCAGCCTATTGTTGTTTGTAACGAACAACATCGGTTTCTTGTGGCGGAACAACTACGTGGCATGCAAGTTACGCCACAGGCTATCGTGTTAGAGCCAGAAGGGCGCAACACAGCACCTGCTGTAGCGATTGCCGCACTAGCGGCTCAAGAGAATGATAAAGATGCTTTGATATTAGTATTACCAGCTGATCATGTTATTGAGGACATAAATACATTTCACCAAAGTCTTAAAGTGGCGAACGAATCAGCGCAACAGGGCAAGCTGGTAACATTTGGTATTGTTCCAACAGCACCTGAAACCGGTTATGGCTATATCAAATCTAATCAGTCTTATGATAAGTCATCAGATGTTTCTGCATTAGCCGTTGAGCAATTTGTTGAAAAACCTGATGTAACAACGGCAGAGTCGTATTTATCTTCAGGTGATTATTTTTGGAACAGCGGTATGTTTTTATTTAAGGCAAGTTGTTTTCTTGCTGAGTTAGAACAGCAAGATGCTGCGATGTTATCGCTTTGCCAGCAAGCATTTTCTGGAGCCGTTCGTGATATGGACTTTGTCCGTCTTGATAATAATGCTTTTACTAAGATCAAAGGTAATTCAATTGACTATGCAGTGATGGAAAAAACCAATAAAGCGGTTGTTGTACCACTAGATGCGGGCTGGAATGACATTGGTTCATGGTCTGCGTTATCAGATGTATCAGTTAGCGATGAACAGTCAAATGTTATGAGTGGTGATGTGCTTATTGAAGATAGCCAAAACTGCTACATACGCTCAGAACATCGTTTAGTCGCTGCGCTCGGTGTGCAGGATCAGGTCATTATTGAAACAGCTGATGCAGTACTGGTTGCATCGCGTGATAAAGCGCAAGAAGTAAAACGTATTGTTGAACGATTAAAGTTAGATGATCGTTCAGAGCGACTGCATCATCGCCGTGTCTTCCGTCCATGGGGAAACTATGAAAGTATTGATGAAGGTGAGCGCTTCTTAGTGAAACGTATTGTTGTCAGCCCTGGTGCAAGCTTATCATTGCAAATGCACGAGCATAGAGCAGAGCACTGGGTCGTTGTTACTGGCACTGCAAAAGTAACACGTGGCGAAGAAGTGATGGAATTACATGAAGATGAATCAACCTATATCCCTGTCGGCATGAGGCATCGTTTAGAAAATCTAACTGATGTGCCGCTTGAAATAATTGAAGTGCAAACCGGCGGTTATCTGGGTGAAGATGATATTATTCGTTTCGATGATGTTTATGGGCGATAATAAATACAAGGTAAAATAAAGTATTGAAAAAGCGTAGAGGTTTAGTTTTTTTATGGTTCATCATGTTGATGGCTTTGTTTTACTTTGTCCCCGATATTAGTTTTGAAGATGACGCATACCCTCAGTTATCTGGCATAGATTTATCATCGGTCTCACTTTCACCTGTTAGTTATAAGAAACAAGTAAAACCTATTCTAGAGAATCGCTGCATAGTTTGTCATGGTTGTTATGATGCGCCTTGTCAATTAAAGCTGTCATCTATTGAAGGTTTACAACGTGGCGCAAGTGAAACACGTAT
Organism: Gammaproteobacteria bacterium; assembly: GCA_027078075.1. Lineage (GTDB taxonomy): Bacteria > Pseudomonadota > Gammaproteobacteria > AKS1 > AKS1 > Sulfuriflexus. The sequence continues at coordinate 8,090 of JALTKP010000267.1, forward strand.
TTATGAACCACGGCGTATTGAAAGTATTCCACCCAGTCGTTTGTTTGTAGATGCTAAAAACACAAAGGAATGGCGTGCACGAGAATTTTACCCGATTATTAACGAAGGTAATAAGAGTGTCGAAAATAACTTAAGAGACTCCGTTTTATATCATCTGCTTAAGCTTAAAAAAGATAACCCTCAACCTGAATCAGAAAAATTACCAGATGATTTTACTTTATCTTTAAATCGTAAGCAGACCTGTCCCAGCTTAAAGTCAGTAGAAAAATACAAAACTAAAAACCCGTTGTGGGGTATGCCATATGCAATGCCTAATTTACAGGACGCTGAATATAAAACACTTGTTTCATGGATTGCGCAGGGGAGTGATGCACCTTCTGCATTTAAGTTGTCGCCATTAAGAGAGAAAGAAATAAATAAGTGGGAATTATTTTTTAATAAAAACACGAATAAGCAGAAATTAGTTAGCCGATATTTGTATGAGCATTTATTTCATGCGCATATTCATTTTTCAGGCTCAGCCGATAGAGAATTTTATCGTTTAGTTAGATCAACGACACCAACCGGTAAGCCTGTTGATGAAATAGCGACTTTACGTCCTCATGATGACCCCGGTTTTGAAAACTTTTCGTATCGATTCATACGTTATACACCCAGTATCGTATCGAAGAACCATATTGTGTATGAGTTTTCAGATAAACGCATGCAGCGGTTTCGTAAATTATTTTTAGAACCATCGTACCAAGTGAATAAACCACCATCCTACGCACCAGAAATCACTTCAAACCCATTTAAGGTTTTTGCAGCGATTCCTGCAGTATCTCGTTACCGTTTTATGTTAGATGATGCGCATTTCTTTATTGAAGGGTTTATTAAAGGACCTGTTTGTCGAGGTCAATTAGCATTGAATGTTATTGAAGACCAATTTTGGGTAGTTTTCTTTAATCCGGATAAACCCATCATTACTAACAACAGTCGTTTTGTTGAGGAAATGGCATCTGATTTAGAGTTGCCGGATGATTTTAATAGTAAGTTAGATCTATTCCGTATTTGGACGGATTATTGGAAGAAACAACGACGTTATATGAAGGAAAAACAGGCGTGGTTCAAAAAAATAGGCACACATAAGCTTGAGCATGCGATGGACTTTCTTTGGGATGGGGATAACGGTAACCCTAATGCAGCATTAACTGTTTTTAGGCACTTTGATAGTGGCTCTGTTTCTTATGGCTTAGTTGGCAGCGAACCAGAGACGACGTGGGTGATTGATTTCCCTCTGCTAGAGAGAATCCATTATTTATTGGTTGCTGATTTTAATGTCTACGGAAATGTTGGTCATCGATTGGGCACACGTATTTATATGGATTTTTTACGCATGGAAGGTGAGGATTCTTTTCTCGCTTTTTTACCTGTTAATCGACGCAAAGAAATACGTGATAAATGGTACGTTGGTCAGCGCAGTAAAATTGAGAAATTATTCTCTGCACCACAGGAGTGGTTGAAAACAGAGTCGGTGAGCAATTATAAAACTGAGTACCCACAAAAAGAACTCTATCAAAGAATTAAAGGGCGAATGGCTAATGCCATTAGTTTTTCTGAAGCGATGAATCATTGCGGTAGCATGGATTGTTCAGTGTTACCTTCAAAAGAAATTGTTGAGCACGCTGATAATGCAATGAGTGATATTGCAAAATTACAAGGTCGACAACTACATGCTTTTCCTGATATCGCTTTCGTGCGTGTCACAACAGATAATTCATCAAATGATTTGGCGTATAGTTTGATTAGAAATAAAGCCTATAAAAATGTAACTTCATTTCTTGCCGATGAACGTGAACGTGATCGAGCTGATATTGAAAAAGATACAATGACAGTAGTGAAATGGTTAGAAGGCTCATACCCTAACTTCTTTTTTACAGTCGCACTTGACGACATTGATGAGTTTTCAACGGTGTGTGCATCAATACGTAATAAACAAGATTATGAAAAATTTGTTGATATGTACGGTGTAAGAAGAACAAATCCATTATTCTGGGAAATGTCAGATTGGTTTCAGGATAAATATAAGAAAAATAAACCGATTTTGTCGGGGCTATTTGACTTGAACCGATATCAAAATCATTAATTCTTTTGCTGTTGTATGAGCTTTAGTAAATCAGGTAGTCTCGCTTTAAGTGATTGCATATCAATGAATGACTGTGGCGTATTTGCGTTGTAAATCCCATCTTGTTTAGATTTTTGTAAAAACCACAAACCTTTTTGTCCAATATTAAAATTTATTTCATCACTTCGAGGGGCTCGGTTACTTTTTTCTGGAACATGAATTAATACAATATTTTTTATTGAGCCCTTAAATGTTTTCTCAATATTCAGTACGCCAAGATACAACCTTTTATTATTGACAGTGATATTTGTCTCGCCCACATAGGTCGCTTTGACAATAACAGGGGAGTTTTTAACTAATTGGGCATCAGATATTGCGAGCCACATTGCGTGGCTGTGAGTCGATATCAATATAATCCAGAATGTACTTATCCATAATAGAGGTAATTTCATTTAAAACCTCTTGCAATGAAATTGTTAAATGAAAACGATTACATTGATATTCGTTTGCGTTTTATAAAGCCTACTAAGCCAATAGCTGATAAGAATAAAATAGGTGCGCCGGGAAGAGGAACGATTGAAGGCGTGGTTATTGAGGCACCATAAATAGACTGAATGCCTGCAATATCATCAGCAGCAAGATTGAAGTTTGCAGATGAATAGGTAGCAAACATAATAGAACCGGCAACAGTGCTGTGACCTAAACCCAGTGTATGACCTATTTCATGTAACAGCACTGTTGCTAAATCAATGTCGCTAACCCAATTTTCACTGTTATCAAGATGTATGTCGCCTGCAATTGAGCCGTTTGAAAATGTTGTTTGTGAACCAGGGCCGTAAGCATGAGCCAGCACGCTTCTTGGACCATCAATATTAATGGCACCAATACGAATATCGCCAAATGAACCACCTGTTTCATTTGCGCCGAAGCCAAGACCACTATCTGTAACTTGACCTAAATTAGTGAAGTTAGAAACGCTAGCCCAAAGATTAAAGGCATCATCGATAACATTAGGAATGTTTAAACCACTATTCAAAGCCGCTAGTGAGGTGGTAGAAGCGCCGCCATGTCCATCACTGCCAGATGAGTCGCTTATCCCTGCACCTATAATACTCCATGTCGCTCCACCTGGTGCAGGTGCTGTATTATTTCTTACTGTGTTTGCACCCGGGTTCCAGACTGTGCCAAATGTGGTAAAACTGTGCGCAGCGGTTGAAAGAGCAAAAAGTAGCGAAAAAGTTGCTAATTTGAGAAGAGTTTTTGACTGAGACACTTATACCACCTTGTTGTATTTGTCTATCCTTAGTGACGATAATAGTAATTCAT
>JALTKP010000268.1 GCA_027078075.1 Gammaproteobacteria bacterium
ATGGAAAATGGTCAATGTTGGATGTGTTTGTCGTAGCCGTACTAATTGCCACCGTTAAATTGGGTGCTGTTGCTAATGTGCAATTACACTATGGTTTATATTTGTTTGCTGCAGCCGTGATACTAACAATGATTGTTACTGCTCGTGTTGTAAAGTTAAGTGATCTTGTTTTAGCGAAATAACTTAACTGTGATCCATATCTGAAATAATAGCACTAAGACGTTCGAGCCGCTCAATCGGATCTGTTAATTGTAAAAAGTGCTGTTTTTGCACTAATGCAATCGGTAACAATTCAGCAAGACGATACCCCACCCAGCTTGCATCATCATAAAACTTCGGTAATGTTGTGTAAGGGTGGCCAATTTGTGTCAGCAGTTCTTCCGCCATTTCTGCCAGCGATTTAAAGCGTTGAGGTAAGACTTCAGAATGTTCGTTAGGTAACATTTCAACTTCAGCAATACAAAGTCGGTTTTCGTCTATGTGTTTTGAAACTATTTTAAAGCGTTGCTGCCCACGAACGGTGATGCCAAGTAAGCCTTCCGGTAATTGTTGCCAATAACTAATATTGCCATAAGTACCGTATTCAAAACTTTCTGCCTCAGCATCAGTTTCTTTGCCTTCACTTATAAGACAAATTCCAAAGCCACTGTCTTCTTTTAAACACTGACTAACCATATCAAGATAACGGGGCTCAAAAATACGCAACGCCAAGGCGCCACCCGGATACAAAACCGTGTGCAAAGGAAAAATCGGAATTTGTCGGATGCCTTGCGTCATAATACCTCTATGTCATTTGCACTAACCACCCCATGCCGGTAACAAATCATGCTCTATACCAAGCTGCTCTAAAAGTCTTGCCACAATAAAATCAACAATATCCTCGATTGATTGAGGGTTCTGATAAAATCCAGGTGTCGCCGGCAACATCACTACACCTAAGCGTGCAAGCTTAAGCATATTCTCAAGATGAATCGCTGACAATGGTGTTTCGCGTACTACCATGATTAATTTTCTTTGCTCTTTAATCACCACATCAGCAGCACGTTCAATTAAATTATTACTGCTACCACAAGCAATAGCCGATAAAGTACCCGTGGTACAGGGGCAGACGATCATTGCATCAGGCGCGCCACTACCACTGGCAACAGGGGCTAGCCATTGATCTTTGGCAAAGACCTGAATTTGATTGGGCTTAGCCGCATAACGTGCGGTAAACCATGCCTGCATAGCATCAGTACGGCTCGGAATATTAAGATCTGTCTCCATCGACAAGACAACCTGCCCTGCCTGAGAAACCATGATGTAAAGGCTCGCTCCTGAAGCAACTAGGCATTCAATTAAGCGCAGAGCATACGGCGCGCCAGAAGCACCAGTGATAGCGATGGCAAAGGTTTTATCTGTGTTAGATATTTTCATTATGATAACCGTGTCGATAGATAAACTAGCCTATCATAATCCATTTAATAAACGATCGTGAATCCCACCAAAGGCACCATTACTCATCACCACAATATCATCGCCTGAACCTGCCTCAGCCAACACCACAGCAAGCAATTTCTCTATTTCATCAAAGCTTCTTGCCTTATCACCTAGCGCATTAACAATTTCATCCAGTGACCAATCAATATCATTTGGTGTCAGTAAAAAAACCTGATCTGCTTCCTGCAACGAATCTGCCAATGTGGATTTATGAATACCCAAGCGCATCGTATTTGAACGTGGTTCAAGTACCGCAAGCAGGCGACCTGATTGCCGCAAACATTGTTTAGCTCCCTGCAAGGTGGTCGCAATAGCTGTAGGGTGATGTGCGAAATCATCAAATACTCGCACACCATTTACTTCGCCACGCAATTCCATTCGACGTTTCACACCTTTAAATTCACACAGTGCTTTAATCGCCTCTGCCGCGGGCACACCTGCATGTCTTGCCGCAGCGATCGCAGCCAATGCATTATTGGCATTATGCTTACCAGCCTGTTGCCACTGCAAAGTACCGGCTAACTGTTGCTTAACACTAATATCAAAATGATCATAGGCAGGGCTTGCTGATGCCGTTTGCCATTGAGCATGGTTGTCTGCTGAAAATGTTTCTGTGGGTGTCCAACACCCCATTGCTAACATCTCATCAATGGCGGGAACTGACTCCGGATGAATGACTAAACCATTGCTCGGTACAATTCTTATTAAATGATGAAACTGTTTTTGAATAGCGGCAAGATCATCAAAAATATCGGCATGATCAAATTCAAGATTATTAACGATCAAGGTACGTGGTTTGTAATGCACAAACTTAGAACGCTTATCAAAAAAGGCCGTGTCATACTCATCGGCTTCAACAACAAAAAATGGCGCATTACCCAACCGCGCCGAAATGCCAAAATCTTCTGCCACACCACCGATCAAAAAACCCGGTGCTAAACCGCACTGATCGAGTATTTGTGCCAACATACTTGCTGTGGTGGTTTTACCATGTGTGCCGGCTACCGCCAATACCCAACGATCTTTTAAAACATGTTCTGATAAAAATTGAGGCCCAGAAATATAAGCCAGGTTTCTGTCTAATACATATTCAACGGCTGGGTTACCGCGTGACATGGCATTTCCGATCACCACCAAGTCAGGTGCAGGATCTAGTGCATCCGCTGTATAACCTTCATGTAGCTGAATCCCTGCTGCTTCAAGCTGAGTGCTCATGGGAGGGTAAACTCCCGCATCTGAACCACTTACTTCGTAACCAAGTTCACGTGCTAGCAAAGCCAACCCGCCCATGAAAGTGCCACAAATACCAAGAATATGAATATGCATCATCGTTACGTCACAAAAACTATATCAATTAATATCCAGGACAATATCAAATACCCTAAACTCACGACAAAAGCATAACCAAAACGAATATCAAAACTATGCCGAATAATATGTGCGAAAACGGTAATATCCCACACTAACAATAATAAAAACATTTGCAGCGCAACTGGTGACGACTCGCCTTCCA
>JALTKP010000269.1 GCA_027078075.1 Gammaproteobacteria bacterium
AAAGAAATTTGTAATCGATATGATCGAAACAGTGATTCAACAGGCAGCACACACATAATGTGTGGTTAGTTTATTGATTAAAGAAGGATTCAGCTATGGCAAAACCTATGCAGAATACACAAGCATTGATTGAGAAAATTCAATCTCTCCCAACAGATCAAATAACCGAGGTCGAAGACTTTGTTGATTTTTTAAGGCAGAGAACAAAGCGAAGTAAAATAACTGCTAGTACCAAAGCATTAGATTTTCCAGTAATCAGCGTCGGCAAATGGCCTGATGATTTAAGCTTAAGTCGAGAAGATATGTACGGCGATGATGGGCGATAAAAATTCACTGTTCATTGATACCAATATTCTTATTTATGCCAATGTTATTGAAACACCTTTTCATCAACAGGCATTAGCAGCTATCAACACAGCATATGATTCAGGGCGAACCATTTGGATCAGCCGTCAGGTCATTCGAGAATATTTGGTTACGTTGACTCGACCTCAAGCTTTCGAAAACTTACCCAAGGCCACTGTGCTTGAACAAGTCGAGCAATTTATCGAATGGTTTCAGGTAGCGGATGATACTGCCAACGTTACTGAAGAACTCACTAAGCTAATGAACGATTTTAAAATTGGTGGCAAGCAGGTTCATGATTCCAATATTGTTGCAACTATGCGAGCTTATGACATTTCTTGTTTATTAACTCATAATGTCAAAGATTTTAAGCGATTTGAAAATATTATTGAGATTGAAGGAATTAATTTTTGACAAATTCAGATATAAAGCCAATAGAAATCTCTCTATGTTGAGACTCGTTCACTTGATTGCAGAAATATTCAAGTAAACTCGAATAAATGAGGCAGATTCAAACATATTGTTTAATAATCTAATTCAGTTTACACCCCCATACCAAGACCTTAACGTATCCAGCAGGTTTTGCAACAGCAAACGGTCAAGGACTTATCAACCGATACAACAACTGATAGCAACGATGGCACTTACGCATTGAATACAAGTTGTCGTTGTCCAAAGTGTCAACGTGGGCAGCTAGTGGTTTGCTTTGACATGAGTGCTAAACCAAGACGAAAGCGGCCGAGGATAATTGTCGTCATTTAATTCATAAGAACAACGATTGATCGAATCATTGAAATATCATACAAGCCAATGATGGTTTGGATTGGCTATCGCCGATGGGCTAGGAATTGTTTATATTCTGAACTAGCAAGAACTAACGCCAGGGCAAAAATGCGATAGATACACCCTTTACAGCCAAACCCGTTTGGCAAACAAACACAATACTTCCTGCTATTCCATCGACAAACCAGCACAGATAAAATATTCCTGTAATAAGCCAGTACAAGGGGCTGAGCAGCTCAGTCCAACAAACATTTAAACGTCATACTGAAAGCGTACGATGTTTAAATGCTTTTAAGTTAGTTATAGAAGAGGAGTATTTATGAAGAAAAAAGCAATCGGTACTTTAGTAGGTACTCTATTACTAAGTGGTTGTGCAACCATAATGAATGGCGACATGGTTAACGTCCAAGTGTATACAACACCTTCAGGCGCAACAGTTGTAATAAATGGCGCAAAATATACTAGCCCAACCACAGTTATGGCCCCACGAGGAAAAGGAGACTTTAAGCTACATATTGAAAAAGAGGGCTATGAGCCAGTTGATATTCTGCTTACCCAATCTGTTGATGGTTGGTTGTGGGGTAATATTATATTTGGTGGCGTTGGCCTAATAGGTCTTGCTGTTGATTTTATTACTGGTGACGCCTATGACCTCGACCCAGAACTAGTAAGCGTGAACCTTAATGGTGTCAATGTTAGTGAAACCCCAGACGGTGCTTTGCAGTTTGTTTTAGTAGACATTAATCAGCTGCCTGTTCATGTAGTAGAACAAATCAAATCAGATGCTAAAAGAAGAAGTAAAAATCCACGTTCTTAGAACATGGTTTTGATTACGCCCTAATATAGGCTTATAGGGCCCAGTTATAAGAGGCATAAATTTTAGAAAATATGCACGAATTCAAATTAGAAGTGCACCACTCAAAGAACTCATGCTCGATTTTGATGCCACCGATAATCGGGTACATGGTCAGCAAATTGGTCGTGTTTTCATGAGAAGGTAGGGGTCAAGCATATTGTTTAAAAACAAAATCAGTTTACACATCCCTACCAATACCTTAGCGTATCCAACAAACTATTACGCCTCACTTCGTCAAATATACCGGACATTTTCTCAGCCTATAAAAAACACAAAACAGTACGATTTATTTCTTTTTTTGTTTACGTTTTTTTGGCGAAGATTTTTTCGGCTGCTCTTCCACCTCAACGCCGGTAGCCGTTGCTGTTTTTCGGTGCGCCAACACCCATAGCACGATACCTAAAAGAATTAATGGAATTGACAAAATCTGTCCCATTGTCATCCAGTGCAAGGCGACAAACCCCAGGTGCGCGTCCGGCTCGCGGAAAAATTCCAGAAAGAAACGAAATACGCCAAAGCCGATGGCAGCAACTGCGCTGACTGCCATTTTCGGACGTGGTTTGCTGGAATAAATCCAAAGAATAATAAACAAAACCAAGCCTTCCAATAAGCCTTGATAAAGCATTGAGGGATGACGCGGCTGCATGTCCACATGAGGAAAAATCATAGCCCAGGGAACGTCAGTTACCCTGCCCCATAATTCGCCATTAATAAAATTGCCTATACGGCCAGCAAAATAACCCAGCGGCACTAATGGCGCAACGAAATCCATGGTGTCAAAAAATGTTTTCTTGTGGCGGCGCCCAAATAAAAGCATGGCAACCAACACACCTAACAAACCACCGTGGAACGACATGCCACCTTCCCAGACTCGAAACAACGAAAGGGGATCATCAATTAACGTGGGGAATTGATAAAACAACATATAACCCACACGGCCACCAACCACTACCCCCACTGCACCGTAAAATATCATGTCG
>JALTKP010000270.1 GCA_027078075.1 Gammaproteobacteria bacterium
GTTGATTGGAATGAAGACTCAGGAACAACCGTTGCAAATCCAGGTGCTTGGCCTCTCGAAGAATTGTGGGCTGCCTATATTGATGATCCAGAAGGTCATTTGCTCACACCACACGTTGGTGGTCGTCGTTGTATTATGGATTGGCATCATCCTGAATTAGAAAAATTAATCGAAATTGGTTCTGCTTGGGGCCACTTTGGCTGGTTGTATCAAGATGCAATGGAACGTGGTTATAAAATCGGCGCAAGTATGGCGGGTGATGAACATCGCGGCCGCTGTGGTGGTGGTGTACCAGGTACCGCAGTATTTGGTACTAAAGGCGGGATCTCTGGTGTAATTTCACCATCACTATCACGCAAAGATATTGGTGTTGCCTTACGAGAACGTCATACATTTGCATCAACCGGTGAACGTACTTTCGGACTAACGACCTGTGGTAAGTACATGATGGGTGACGAGTTTGACCATAAAGGTAAGGCGACAGTAAATTATCGTTTCCTTGGTGATGCAGGCTGGGATGAACTGGTTGCTTACGATCAAGATGGTGAAATCTGGAGACGCGACCTACAAGAAGAATTAGGTTATTCAGAACGTAAGATTCGATTCCGTTGGGGTGGTGCACGTATTAAAGATCGTTACCGCTGGGCAGTTTGGAAAGGTAAGATTACGATCACCAACGCGATCATCAATGAGTTTGAAGGGCTAGGTTTTGAACATAAAGAGGAAACCTGCTGGCGTGAAACACCAACAACAGTTGGTTTCAAGAGTGATACTTACGGCGACGTTGATGCGATAGAAATGGATGTCACTAATATTGAAAATGCCACAATAAAGATTGAAGGTACTATTGATGGCTATGTGAAAGTAGGCGATCCACTAAAAGGTAACCCATTTGTTCATTGTCCAACCTTTACTTGGGAGTTTACTGGTGCCGAACTACTCGAAGCGGCAAGATTGAAGAAAGACCTACCAGGTGTCGACATGTTTTTAGCCATGGAACGGATGAGTGATAGTCCTGCACCACGTGAAGTGAGCGGAACTTTTGACGTGTCAGCGAAGAATGGTCCACACGGTCATCGACCTGTTTATGTTGTTGCCCGTCAAATCGATGATGCAAAAATATGGACATCTGCGTTATTTATGAAATTCAAAAAATAATAAAGTATTTTCTTGATGTTTTATATATGCCACCTTCGGGTGGCATTTTTTTGTCATATTGGATGACAAAGCCTATTTTATTCGTATGGTTTTTAAGAATGACTGAACTCATATATGGCAAATAAACACATCAGCAAAGGTCTGTTTTATCGTGTTTGGCAGCGTTATAATAGGGTAGGTGATATGGTGCCGAAGAGAGGACTTGAACCTCCACGGGGTTACCCCCACATGCACCTGAAGCATGCGTGTCTACCAATTTCACCACTTCGGCAAGAGCGGCGCACTTTACCGATTGCCCTAGATAATGTCAATTTAGCCATGGATTTCCATAACTTTATATAGAGTGTCACAATAGCGCTATGACAGACTCAAAAAACAAACCATTAGATCCACATTCAAAGCGAGAAGCTGAGAAATACCAACGTCCCATTCCTAGCAGAGAGTTCATTCTATCGGTGCTCGGTGACGCAGATAAACCACTGAATTTCAGACATTTGAGCCATGAACTTGGGCTAGATGAAGATGTTGACCACATTGCCTTGCAGCGTCGACTCAACGCAATGGAACGAGATGGCCAGTTACTACGAAATCGACGTGGTGGCTTTTGCTTACCAGAACGTTTGGATTTGGTAACAGGGCGAGTCACTGCACATCCGGATGGTTTCGGTTTCTTGATCCCTGATGAAGCGGGTGAAGATGTCTTCCTAACCGCACGCCAAATGCGCAGTATTTTGCATGGTGATCGAGCCATTATCAGAATTACCGGAGTTGATCGGCGCGGTCGCCGTGAAGGTGCCTTGGTTGAGGTTATCGAACGTAATAATGAAAGTGTTGTTGGTCGTTACCTTGAAGAATCGGGTGTTAGTTTTGTTGTGCCAGATAACTCGCGTCTGCAGGATGTTCATATACCAACAGATCAACGTAATGGTGCGAAATCTGGACAAATTGTAGTTGCGGCAATTACGCAACAACCGAATAGACGTTCACAACCGATTGGTCGTATTAGTGAAGTATTGGGCGATCATATGGCACCCGGTATGGAAATTGATGTCGCGATTCGCTCACATGGTTTACCACATGAGTGGTCTGATGAAGTCATGCAGGCAGCTGAAAAATTTGGCGACACGATTCCAGAAACAGATGTTGGCGATCGTGAAGACTTACGTGATGTGCCACTGGTAACAATTGATGGTGCAGATGCACGCGATTTTGATGATGCGGTTTTTTGTGAACCGCATGGAAAAGGCTTTCGTTTACTGGTAGCGATTGCAGACGTATCTACTTATGTTGAAAACGGCGATGCCTTAGACAAAGAAGCGGTTGAGCGTGGTAACTCGGTTTATTTCCCACAACGCGTTATTCCAATGCTGCCTGAAAACTTATCAAATGGTTTATGTTCATTAAACCCAGATGTAGATCGTCTCTGCATGGTGTGTGAAATGTTCTTTAATGCGGCTGGTAAGTTAGGTGATTATCGTTTCATGCGCGGTGTAATGCGTTCACATGCAAGATTTACTTATTCCGAAGTGGCATCAATTCTGGTTGATAAAGATGAAACATTACGCAAAAAACGTAAAGAATTAGTTCCTCATCTTGAGAATTTGTACGCTCTTTACGCGGTATTACGTAAAGCACGTGATAAACGTGGCTCGATTGATTTTGACACAACAGAAACGCGTATTGAATTTGGTGAAGATAGAAAGATTGAACGTATTACACCGGTAATTCGAAATGATGCACACAAGCTAATTGAAGAATGCATGATCAATGCAAACATTGCCGCGGCACATTATTTATTAAAGAATGAAATGCCAACGCCATTCCGTATTCATGATGGGCCACAAGGCGAACGCTTAAGTGATCTGCGTGATTTCTTAACAGAATTAGGATTAACACTTGGTGGTGGCGAAGATCCAGAACCAAAACATTATGGTCAGCTGTTAGACAAGATTGTTGGTCGTCCTGATTTCCATTTAATCCAAACTGTTTTATTGCGTTCACTACAACAAGCAGTTTATTCAACCGATAACATCGGGCACTTTGGTTTAGCACTTGAACATTATGCGCACTTTACTTCACCTATTCGTCGTTACCCTGACTTAATGGTGCATCGTGCTATACGCCATCTTATCGCCGGCGGTAAAACAGACACTTTTAAATACAGCAAAGTAGATGTACAACGTATCTCTGAACATTGTTCTATGACAGGTCGTCGTGCAGATGAAGCAACCCGCGATGCGGTTGCTTGGCTTAAATGTGAATACATGGTTGAGAAAGTCAGTGAAGAGTTTGACGGTACTATTACTGCAGTAACAGGCTTTGGTGTCTTTGTAGAGTTAGATGAAGTTTATGTAGAAGGCTTAGTGCATGTAACTGCGCTGGATAATGATTTTTATCATTTCGATCCGATTTCACATTGTTTGGTGGGTGAAAACACCAGTCGTGTATACCGAATTGGTGACAGAGTGCGTATTAGAGTAACTAACGTCAATTTAGATGATCGAAAAATTGACTTTGTTATGGTTGATTTCTTGTCTGAATCTACGCCTTATACAAAACGTAAAGTAGCCTCTGTACGTAAAGGTAAAAAGAAAACTACCTTAAGACGTAAAACATCAGCGTCGCGTGATAAAAAGAAATCTAGAAACGATAAGAAAAACACGTCTAAAAAGAAAACCAGTAGTAAAAAGAAAACTAGTGGCAAGAAAAAATCTTCAGATAGCAGCAAGAAGAAAGGTGCAAGTAAGAAAAAAGCATCGACCAAGAAAAAGACAACAAGTAAACATGCGGCTAAAAACAAAAAGAAATCTAGAGCCAAGAAAAAGCCCAAGGCTAAGCAATAATGTCTGAGCAACGTGTCTACGGGTTTCATGCCATTGAAGCCATCTTGCAGCATGAGCCTGAACGAATACTGGATGTTTGGGTATTAAGCGGGAGAGACGATAAGCGTTTAGATTCTATTTGTGAAAACTTGTCACGTCAGGGTATTTCGCAACAAAAGACTAAACGTGAAAAACTTGATGAACTGGCAAGCAGTACCCGTCACCAGGGTATTGTTGCAAATTGCCGTATGGCATCAACAAGAAATGAAAATTTCTTGAATCAGTTACTTGATGGTTTAAATGAACCAGCTTTCTTACTTATTCTGGATGGCGTCACTGATCCTCATAACTTAGGTGCTTGTTTACGAACAGCTGATGCGGCTGGTGTACATGCGGTCATCGCCCCCAAAGATAATGCTGCAACATTGAACGCTACAGTACGTAAGGTGGCAAGCGGTGCTGCAGAAACAACCCCCTTTATTGCCGTTACAAATCTTGCACGTTGTCTGCGAGGATTAAAAGAACGGGGTATTTGGTTGGTTGGTGCAGCAGGTGAAGTAGAAACTACTGTCTACCAACAAGATCTAACCGGTCAACTTGGTGTTGTCATGGGTGCAGAAGGTAAAGGTTTACGTCGGCTAACTCGTGAGACGTGTGATCACCTTATTACAATCCCAATGCCGGGAAAGGTTGAGAGTTTAAACGTGTCCGTTGCAACAGGTGTTTGTTTGTTTGAGGCAGTACGTCAGCGAACACTTTAATAATGACTAGGTAATTTCTCGTTAATCGTAATAATGCCACTCTCAACCGTAATGTAACCACCGGTTGTTAAATCTTTAAAGATACGGCTCACCATCTCACGTGATGCGCCAACCATACTGGCAATATCTTTTTGCGTTAGTTTTTCATGAATGACTTTAGTACCATCTTCTTCTGGTTTCGCAAACTGTAAAAGTGTTCTGGCAACACGACCATATACATCCATCAAGGCAAGGCTTTCAATATTTTTATTTGCTTCACGTAGTCGTTTAGATAAACCCTTTAGCAGGTTACGAACTAATCCAGGGTTATTGTCTAATACGTGATTGAAATCAGATTGATTGATAACGCAAAACTGACATTTTTCCATGGTCACAACGCGTGCCGAGCGGGGTTCATCATCAATTAAAGCTAATTCACCAAAGTAATCGTTGGGTTCAAGAATAGAAATAGTGATCTCTTTGCCATCCTCATCACTGAGTACCACTTTTACTTTGCCGGATATAATAAGGTATAGCGAATCGGTTTCATCACCTTCGTTTATAATGACATTGTTTTTAGGGAAACTGCGTTTTGCTGTAATCGCAACAATTTCGTCTAATTCAGGGCTCGAAAGACCTGAAAATAATGGAATATTCTGTAGCTGAGATTCATTAACACCGGTGGGCACTGTTGCTTCCCCTTATTATTAGTCATGCAAAGTCAGCCTATCATAGGGCAGTCACAACGGGGCGACAAGTCGTCATAAACGCTATAAAACATCGGTTTTTGTTAAAAAGAGCCTTTTTTCTTTATAAATCGCTGTTTTAGTACGTTTTTACGTTGCTATACGGGCATTTCATGGGTAGAATTCCGTTCCCTGTTAGGCCGTTGCTTAGCGGGTTTACAATTAGTTTAACTCCTTGCCTTTTACATGTTGTTTAAGGCTACAATCCGAGAGGAGCCTCGATGAGACACTATGAGATCGTGTTTCTGGTCCACCCTGATCAGAGCGAGCAAGTACCAGCAATGGTAGAGCGTTACCGCACTACAATTGAATCTAAAGAAGGCAAAATCCACCGTCTAGAAGACTGGGGACGTCGTCAACTTGCCTACCCAATTAACAAAATTCATAAAGCACACTACGTACTGATGAACATTGAATGTGATCAGGAAGTGTTGGATGAACTTGAATCATTGTTCCGCTTCAACGATGCGGTTATTCGTAACTTAGTCATTAAATGTGACGAAGCTATTACGGATCAATCTCCACTTGCGAAGTCTAAAGAAGAAAAAGACACTCGTGATAGAGAACGCAGTGCAGATCGTGCCCCAGCCGCTGAAGCTGCTGCTGAGCCAGCTGCAGAGAAAGCTGAAGAAGCACCTGCTGCTGAAGCCACAACTGAAGCGCCTGCCGAGTAATCTCGGTTACGCAAATTCAAGGAGAATTTAAAGATGTCACGTTTTTTCCGTCGTAAAAAATTCTGTCGTTTTACTGCCGATGGCGTAAAACAGATTGATTACAAAGATCTTGCCACATTGAAGAACTACGTCACTGAAAATGGCAAAATTGTGCCTAGCCGTATTACCGGTACTAAGGCTCGTTACCAACGTCAACTGTCTACGGCTATCAAGCGCGCGCGTTTTCTTGCGTTGCTTCCGTACACAGATTCACACTAAGCCCGGAGGAATTAAGCATGGAAATCATACTGCTTGAGAAAGTACAAAATCTGGGTGACCTAGGTGAGAAGGTTAATGTTAAGGCTGGTTTCGGTCGTAACTTCCTTATCCCTGCAGGTAAAGCTATCCCAGCTACTGAAGCAAATACGGCTGAATTTGAAGCGCGTCGTGCTGAATTAGAAAAAATCGCTGCTGAGAAATTGGCAGTAGCACAAACACGTGCAGATAAACTCGCTGAATTAAGCATTACGATTATTCGTAAAGCTTCTGATGAAGGTAAGTTGTTTGGTTCTGTGAGTAACATCGATGTTGCTGATGCAATCACTGAAGCCGGTGTTGAAGTAAGTAAAGCTGACGTACGTATGCCAGATGGCGCTATTCGTGCGACAGGCGAGTTTGAAATTGCTCTGCATTTCCACACAGATGTGGATGCTAAGCTAACCGTTACGGTTACTGCTGAGTAATATCGCTTAAATATACCTACCTCGGTGCCGAACCGAGGTAGGTCATATTATTTGTTGTTGATTTTCCTACCTATTTTTACCCCCTGATTTATCTACAAGTTATACACAAGGTTATGCCTTGCCCAAATGCTCCAAGGGCGTAATATTCCTTTATCAGCAGCATAATGCTTCTGTTATGATGGTACTTAGAACAACCAACTATAATAATTATATTGATAGACAAACTAATGCCAGATTTCGCACAAAATACAGCTAATTTAGGTGGTGGCGATCCCGCCATGGCGGCACTCAAAGTACCGCCACATTCCATTGAGGCAGAGCAGTCTGTACTTGGTGGTTTAATGCTCGATAACAATAGTTATGATCACGTCACTGAAGTGATTGGCGAGGATGATTTCTATCGCCATGACCATCGTTTAATCTTCAAAGCGATTACATTTTTAGCTAACAAAGAAGATCCTTATGATGCGGTCACCGTATCTGAGTACCTGAATGATTTAGGTGAATTAGAAAATATCGGTGGCTTAGTTTTCCTCGGTGGCATTGTACAAAACACCCCCAGTGCAGCCAATATTAAAGCCTATGCGAGCATTGTGCGTGAGCGTTCTGTTTTACGTCAGCTGATTTCAGTCGGCACCAACATCAGTGATGCCGCCTTTAATACGCAAGGGCAAGACAGTGGCGATATTCTTGATGAAGCCGAACGTGATGTCTTAGCGATTGCTGAACAACGTGCACGTGGTCGTAAAGGTTTCCAAAACATAAAAGACCTGCTTAATAAAAGTTTAGATCGTATTGATGAGTTGTTTCATTCCAAGAATCCACTCACCGGTATATCAACCGGTTTTGATGATTTCGATCAACAAACCTCTGGGTTACAGAAGTCTGATTTAATTATTGTTGCGGGTCGTCCGTCTATGGGTAAAACCGCCTTTGCAATGAACCTTGCTGAGAATGCAGCCATTAAAAGTGGTGAACCGGTTGCTATTTTCAGTATGGAAATGCCGAGTGAGCAATTGGCAATGCGTATGATGTCATCACTGGGGCGTATTGATCAAAATCGTATTCGTACTGGTAAATTAGAACAAGATGATTGGCCACGCTTAAGTTCAGCCGTAAGTATACTATCTGAGGCTCCGCTATTTATCGATGATACCCCTGCATTAACGCCGGGTGAATTACGTGCGCGAGCAAGACGCTTGAAGCGTGAAAATGACGGAAAGTTAGGAATGATTATTATCGATTACTTGCAGCTAATGCAGGGTAGCGGTAATTCACGACAAGAAAATCGTGCGACTGAAATTTCAGAAATTTCACGTTCCTTAAAAGCACTCGCAAAAGAATTAGAAGTACCCGTGATTGCACTCTCACAGCTCAACCGTGGTCTTGAGCAACGTCCTAACAAACGTCCTATCATGTCTGACTTACGTGAATCAGGTGCGATTGAGCAAGATGCAGATGTGATCGCCTTTATTTACCGTGATGAAGTTTATAACGAAGATAGCCCAGACAAAGGCGTTGCCGAAATCATTATTGGCAAGCAACGTAATGGACCTATCGGTACGGTGCGTTTAACCTTCCGCGGTCAGTTCACGCGTTTTGAAAACTTCATGCCAGATAGTTTTGCGGGTAATTTTGAGGGTAACGAATGAGCCGTCCGCTACGAGCGGAAATCAAACTCAGTGCCTTGCAACATAACTTGCAACGAGCACGACAAGCTGCACCCAACTCCAAAGTTATCGCAGTGATTAAAGCCAATGCCTATGGGCATGGTATGACCATAGTTGCTCATGCTTTAAATGACGCTGATGCCTTTGCTGTGGCAAGCATTGAAGAAGCAATTAACCTACGCGAGTCAGGCATACATCAACCGATCATTTTACTCGAAGGTTTTTTTGATGAAGATGACTTGTTACTACTACAAGCCTATTCATTAGAACCGGTTATTCATAGTCCGCATCAAATAGAATTGCTTGAAAAGACATCGCTCACCTATGCTTTTGATGTCTGGTTGAAGATAGATACAGGCATGCATCGGCTTGGCTTTCCACCGATGGAAGTAAAAAAAGCCTATGCAAGTTTAAAAGATTGCGATGCGGTTGAAACTATTCATGCGATGACCCACTTTTCATCCGCAGATGATCAAGAAAGTTTAAGCACCCCATATCAAATTTCGCTATTTAATAAAACGATAGAAGAAGTGGGTATTACTTCATCCCTGAGCCTTGCTAATTCGGCAGGGATACTTGGTTTTCCGCAAAGCCATGCAGATTGGATACGTCCCGGTATCATGCTTTATGGTGCCAGCCCATTTGTAGATGATGATATTGAATCGCAGTTACTAGAGCCGGTAATGAACTTGGTTAGTGAATTAATATCTGTACGTGAGGTATTACGCGGTGAGTCAGTAGGTTATGGTGGAGAGTGGACTTGCCCTGAAACCATGCTGGTAGGTGTGGTTGCCTGTGGTTATGGTGATGGTTATCCACGTCATGCCCCCGAAGGCACACCGGTTTTAGTTAATGGACAACGTGTCCCATTAATTGGTCGTGTATCAATGGATATGATTACAGTTGATTTACGCGGCTGTAAAGCTAGTGTTGGTGATCGCGTACAACTGTGGGGAGACGAATTGCCTGCAGATGAAATAGCACATCATGCTGAAACAATTGCGTATGAATTATTTTGTAATGTTGCACCGCGTGTACCGCGTGTTGAAATAAAATAAATAAAGGTAGTCTAAGTTGGCAAAGGCAAAACAAGTTTATAGCTGCACTGCATGTGGTGCACAGACAGGTAAATGGAATGGGCAGTGTGGTGATTGCGGTGCATGGAATACGCTAGAAGAAACCATTGTCAGTATCAGCAGCAAAAGTAATCCACGCAGCGCACGCTTCCAAGGCTATGCGGGTGAGCCTGCAGTACAATCATTAACAGAAGTTAGTCCTGAACAACAACAACGTTTTTCTATCGGCATATCCGAACTAGATCGTGTTCTGGGTGGCGGTGTTGTTCCTGGTTCGGTCATTCTTATTGGTGGTGACCCAGGTATTGGTAAATCAACCATCTTGCAACAAGCATTAGCGCAACTCGGTAAGACACTTAAACCTCTATACATCACCGGTGAGGAATCACTACAACAAGTTAGCATGCGTGCACACCGTTTAGGTTTAGAAGACACGGAAATTCGCCTGCTCAGTGAAACCTGTGTAGAAAAAATCATCGAAACTGCACAAAAAGAAAAGCCACAAGTAATGGTGGTTGATTCTATTCAAACTATTTTTACCGACATGCTGCAATCAGCACCCGGTTCCGTAGCACAAGTGCGTGATAGTGCAGCACAATTAGTCCGTTATGCGAAACAAACGGGTACGGTATTATTTTTAGTTGGTCATGTAACAAAAGAGGGCGCATTAGCAGGACCACGCGTGCTCGAACACATGGTCGATACGGTATTGTATTTTGAAGGTGATAGCTCAAGCCCATATCGTGTAATTCGTGCAGTAAAAAATCGATTTGGTGCAGTGAATGAGCTTGGCGTCTTCGCCATGACAGAGAAAGGGCTGCGTGAGGTAAATAACCCCTCTGCTATCTTCCTGTCACGCCATGAAGAAGATGTACCCGGTAGCGTCGTGATGGTGACTCGTGAGGGCAGCCGACCAATGCTGGTTGAAGTGCAAGCATTGGTAGCAGAAAGCCATATGTCGAACCCGCGTCGTGTTGCACTGGGTGTTGATGCACAACGTCTTTCAATGTTGTTAGCATTGCTTGATCGACATGGTGGTATTGCTATGTATGACTATGATGTATTCGTGAATATTGTTGGCGGTATGCGCATTAGTGAAACAGGTGCAGATCTAAGTGTGATCCTTTCTATTCTTTCTAGTTTTAGAGATAAGCCATTACCTAAAGATTGGATTGTGTTTGGTGAAGTGGGTTTGGCAGGTGAAATTCGTCCGGTACAAAATGGTCAGGAACGGTTACGTGAAGCCGCGAAACATGGTTTTGTTCGTGCCATAATCCCTAAAGCTAATACACCTAAGCAGCCAATTGATGGTATTGAAATACAAGCGGTAAGCCGCTTATCAGAAGTGCTAGATTGCATTTAAGTTTTTCTTTGGTGTGGCCGTTAATTTATTAAATAAATCTGTTATAAAGTGGTGAAGTTTAATGTTTAGTTTTTGTCGAGCATTTATTATTGTCGTCTTTTCTTTTTTGCTATCTTCTTGTGCAGCACCAGTATCACTGCCAACAATAAAAGCACCCACACAACAAACCAAAATATTAAATAAGCCACCGTATCCATTTAAAAGTAAAGTAGGTCATGTTGATTTAATCAGCGATAAGGTGTTGATGCCGGCTGCTGGCGAACGCAATAGTTATGGCTTAACCGTTACACCAGAATTGGCAAGTGCCTATGATG
>JALTKP010000271.1 GCA_027078075.1 Gammaproteobacteria bacterium
CACGTAGGTATATTGCATTGACTGACATGAATCCATCTTTGAATATTGCCGTACTCACCGTTTCTGATACACGTACGGAAGAAACTGATAAATCAGGTAAGACACTGGTTGATCGATTAATTAAAGCGGGTCATCAATTGGCAGAAAAAGCCATTTTAAAAGATGATAAATATATGCTGCGTGCGAAAGTTGCTAACTGGGTTGCAGATGAAGGTGTACAAATTGTTTTAGTCACGGGCGGTACTGGTATCACTGGTCGTGACGTAACACCTGAGGCTATTTCTCCTTTATTTGATAAAGAACTGCCTGGCTTTGGTGAAATCTTCCGTATGGTTTCTTTTGATGAAATTAAAACCTCAACGATTCAATCACGTGCCATTGCTGGCTTATCGAATGACACATTAATTTTTTGTTTGCCCGGTTCAACCGGTGCTTGTATGACGGCATGGGATAAGATATTAAAGGATCAATTTGATGTGAGCCATGGTCCCTGTAATTTTGTTGAAATCATGCCACGCATTAAAGAAGTTTAAGAGTCACAGATTATGAATGATTGTTGTTATAACCCTGCAGAAAAAATGTTGACCACAGATGAAGCGATTCAATTTTTACTTGAACGTTCGCAGGCAACAGAATTATCCGAAACAGTTAATACACTTGAAGCGATTGATCGTATTCTTGCACAACCGATTACATCGACACTGAATGTGCCACCATTAGATAATTCTGCAATGGATGGTTATGTTACCCGCTTTAGCGATTTAAACGCGGAGGGTGAGACAACACTTAATATTTCACAGCGTATTGCAGCTGGTTACGTTGGCAATAAATTAGAAGCAGGAACAGCTGCGCGTATTTTTACTGGTGCACCGATTCCAGAAGGTGCTGACACAGTCATTATGCAAGAACAATGTCAACAGCAAGGTGATAGCGTTGTGATTAGCGGCAAGATTTCTAAAGGCGATCATATTCGTCGTGCTGGTGAAGATATCACTGAAGGCAGTGAAGTTATGACAGTTGGGCAGAAATTACGCCCACAAGATCTCGGTCTGATTGCGTCCGTTGGTATCGCTGAAATAAAAGTATTTAAGAAAATCACAGTAGCGATATTTTCAACTGGTGATGAATTGCTTATGCCAGGTGATCCTGTTGAGCCTGGAAAAATTTATAATTCAAACCGTTATACATTAACAGGTTTATTGCAAAAGGCGGGCTGTGACATTATCGATCTTGGTTGCATCCCGGATAACTTAGATGCCACAGTTGATGCAATGAAACAAGCAGCAGAAAAAGCCGACTTAATTATGACTACTGGTGGCGTATCAGTAGGTGAAGAAGATTACATTAAGTTAGCGATTGATAAATTAGGTAGTGTTGAAATGTGGCGTGTCGCGATGAAGCCAGGCAAACCTGTTGCCTTTGGTGAAGTCGATAAAACCCCGTTTATTGGCTTACCGGGAAATCCTGTTTCTGTGTTTGTTACTTTTTGTTTATTCGCACGTCCTGTTATTCGTACTATGCAGGGATGTAATGATGTTCTAGCAAGAAAATTCCAAGTGGTAGCTGGTTTTGATTGGCCGCGCAAAGGACCACGACGTGAATTTGTTCGTGGTCAGTTAGTCATGAATGAAAATGGACAGCAACAGGCACAAACATACACATCGCATAGTTCTGGCGTTTTAACCTCTACAACTTGGGCGCAAGGCTTGATTGAAATCCCTGAGAATATAAGCTTTGAAAAAGGTGCAGTATTAAATTGGTTAGATTTTTCTGAACTCTTTTCATGATTGTTAGCCCGACAAAACAAGACATAACCGCTGTTGTGCTTGCTGGTGGACAAGGAAAGCGTGTAGATGAACAAGATAAAGGGCTGATTGAATTTTCTGGCAAGAAGTTGGTAGAACATGTCGTTGAAAGCTTATCTGAACAGACAAATGATATCGTTATCGTCGCGAATCGAAATATAGAAGTATATACAACACTAGGATTTCCGGTTATCTCAGATCGTATAAAAGGCTTTCAAGGTCCTTTGGCGGGTATTGATGCAGGGTTTTCTATTACAGGAACTTCTTTTATTCTTTGTGTACCTTGCGATAGTCCTTTTTTACCGAATGATTTAATAGATAGGTTTATCGAAGCTGCAACAATTAATAATCCGATTGTCATTGCTAGCGATGGTCAGCGATTACATCCCGTTATATGTTTGGTACATCGTTCTGTATGGCCAGATATCGAGCAGCGTTTATCTCAAGGTCATTTACGATTGATGGAATGGATTGAATCAAATGGTTATGATGAGGCCGATTTTTCATCGCACCCTGAAATGTTGCAAAACCTAAATACTATTGAGCAAATGAATTCAGCGGGTACATAGTTCGTTTTATGCTAAATCACTTATTATTTTAATTCTTTGCATCACTCTATTGGTGTGCACTTTAAAATATTCTGCTGAGGTGCACTGGTTATTTTGTTAATAAGTAAGCTAGCACCAGATTGACAATAAATAATACGCCAGATGTGGTTTTCCAGAATCCTAGAGGATTGCTTTCTAATAAAGGCGTGTGCTGCTTTTGTAAAAACTCGGAATTGGCAGAACCTAAATCATGAATGAATTCAGATAAACGTTCATAACGCTTAGTGGGATCAAGCGCTACAGATTTTTGTATTGCAGCGTCCACCCAAATAGGAACTTCTGGATTGTAATGCTTAATAGGTTTATAGCGAACACGTTTCAGTTTGTTTAGTGAAAGTGGACCGCCATAAGGTAAATGCCCCGTTAGCATTTCATAACAAATCACACCCAGAGCAAAAATATCAGAACGATTGCTGCCAGTGTAACCTTCAAAGAATTCTGGTGCAGCGTAGTTCATAGTGCCAAGCATCGGGTTGCGTTCAAAGGGGGCATCTGATTCATCGACACCGGCAATCTTGGTTGAACCAAAATCAATGATAACAATTCGCCCATTGCTATCGAAAACAATATTTGCCGGTTTTAAATCACGGTGAACCATTTCTAAACGGTGGAAAGATCGTAAACCGCTGGCAATTTGTTCTGCAATATCACGAACACCAATATAAGAAGGACGTGGATTGTTGGTCATCCATGTCTGCAGTGTATCGCCTTCAATGTATTCAGTTACATAATAAAGAAAGCGGCGACGTCGAGAGGATTCAACAATCTTTAATACATGTGGGTTATCGATGCGTTTGCCTATCCATTCTTCATGTAAGAATTGATCGATATAAGCAGGATCATCTTCAAAATTTATTGAAGGCGTTTTTATAATAACTCTGCTTCCCGTATCGGTATCTTGAGCAACATAAATTTGAGTGCGGTTGCTTGCGTGTAACTCACGTGTAATAAGATAACCATCAATACTCATGCCTACATCAAGAAAAGGCGGAAAGGGTAAGCCAGACAACTGTAAAAGAAAACTAGCTTCATCTTGTTTGGGTAATTGATCAATACGTATGATTTGGCAGGTAACATTATCTTTACTGCCAGCTTTGAGTGCCATCTTTGTTAATATTCGTGCTGCTTGTTCTGGATTTGCTGCATTATCTCTAAGGCTATTCCGTAATTCGATATTACTAATGAATTCATGAACACCATCGGTAGTGAGCATGTAAACGTCATCAACTTCAACGGGTAGACTTCTAAAATCTATATCGACATGGGCATCTGCGCCCATGGCACGACCGAGGTAAGTTTTTTCTCCAGCGCCCCATGTGCTGTGATCAACAGTTAAACATTCGAGATCACCATC
Organism: Gammaproteobacteria bacterium; assembly: GCA_027078075.1. Classification (GTDB taxonomy): domain Bacteria; phylum Pseudomonadota; class Gammaproteobacteria; order AKS1; family AKS1; genus Sulfuriflexus. Next base: position 3,768 of record JALTKP010000271.1, read on the forward strand.
TCGCAGAAGATAAATCCGTGTATCGCCAACGTGAAATAAATAAGCGGTACCCGATTTAATAATAAGCGCACTGAGCGTGGTAAGCATTGTACCAGCAGAGTCATAACTACGCTTACCCTGACTGTAGAGCCAGTTGTTGAGTGAGCCCATCACTTTTTGTGCGGATGTTTTAACAGTCCAGCTATCAGGGGTGCTGTAGTAATCTGAAATAAAGCCATTTGCGCAGGCTTCACTGGCATCTTGACCCGCTTCACTTCGACTTACACCATCAGCAATGACAAGACATAAACCTTTAGAGCTAAGTAAGGGTTCTTCTGGGATCTCAATGCGACACGCATCTTCGTTACAAGGTTTAAGCCCTGCATCGCTATGTTGTCCTGCCTGAATTCCGTTGTTAGTTGGTTTTGTCATTATTTTTGTATGTAGATAAAGAAAAGGTGACACCCTGAGTATAGCGGTGTCACCTGATATTCGCGAATAACGGAATAAATTATTTAACGTCAATCATCTGTACGGAACCATCCGGCATGATTTCTGCCATCGAGCCTTGCGGTTCTTCAAGGAAGAAAAGAATAAGTCCTAGTACAAAGGCTGCAACTAGCCCAATAAAGAAGAAGAATTGATCGTATTCAACGAAGGAGTTTACTGTTAAGAAAATAACAGCACCGACATTACCGAAAGCACCGACCATACCGGCAATTTGACCAGTCATTCTGCGTTTAACTAAAGGCACCATGGCATATACTGCACCTGAACCTGCTTTAGAGAAAATGCCACCGATAATTGTTAAGCCAACGACCATCCAAATAGACCAAGATTGTTCAACCAGCCCAAGTAGCAAGAAGCTGGCAGTGATACCTGTAAAGGCAATCAGTAAGGTACGTTTGCGTCCGATCTTGTCACTAATCCAACCACCACCAGGGCGAGCAAATAGATTAATGAAAGGATATATGCCTGCTAATAGTGCTGCCGTGATTTTTGGCAACTCAAACCAATCAACATAAAAGAGTGCAAGCATGGATACCACAGCAAGCTCAGTTCCAAACGTGACTAGATATGCCCAATCAAGAATCGCGACTTGCTTAAATTTATATTGATGCAAGGCTGGCACCGGCTTAGTAATAACATGACTATTAATATGCCAAATTTTCCATGCTTGTACTGCAAAAAGAAGTAACAGTGCAATGTAAATAATGATACTAGTATTTTCGTCAATGAGCCCCATATTAGTCGGGGACAGCTTCCATGTGAGCACGCCTAAGGCAAGAAACAATGGCACGTTCATTAGTATGTAAAGAATAAGATCTTTACCACTGGTGATTTCCATTGCACCAGTTTTCTTGGGTTTAAAATAAGTGGAGCCTTTTGGTGTATCGGTCACACTTAAAAAATAAATTACGCCGTAAATGATTGCAACAACACTGGCGGTGGTGAGTGCAATTCTCCAACCGCTTGCATCACCGATGCTTACAGCAATAAAAGGTAGTGAGCCTGCAGCACCTGCCGCACCAAAGTTACCCCAACCACCATAAATACCTTGGGCAATGCCTGTTTGTTTAGCTGGAAACCATTCACCAATCATGCGGATACCAACAACAAAACCTGCACCAATAAATCCAGAGAGAAAGCGTAGGATAGCGAGCTGTTCGTAACTGTCTGCCCAAGCAAAGGCGATGCTGATTAAACCACCGCAGACTAAGATGCCCGTATACATAATACGAGGGCCAAGTTTATCAACAAGCATGCCAACAATGATTCGAGAGGGGATAGTCATGGCAACATTTAAAATTAACAGGACTTTTGTTTGTTGAGCCGTTAATCCCAGTGCTTCTTGAATGAATGGCATCATTGGACCAAGTCCTAGCCAAACAACAAACGTCATAAAGAAAGCAAACCATGTCATGTGCAAGATGCGGTAGCGTCCTGAAAATGAAAATAGATTAAAGTTTGTTTCGTTAGACATACCTAATTCCTAAATAATGGGTTTTGATTTCTTTACAAGAAGCACTAGAGCAAGCACCGTGCCATGTTTGAATAAAAGCGTTAAAAAAATGTAACTTCAAAGTTCTTATTCAAGTATTACCTTTAATATAAAGATACAGCTTGCCTAGTTTAGATTTTAAATAGTGTCTAGAACTATTAATAAACTCTCGTTACATTCGATATCGTATATTACAATTGACTTATATTGATGCATGATAACATGAAAAAGCACCAAATTGGTGCATAAATGGCTTGTCCATGTCATAATTCATGATAGTTAGATATTAGAAATATAATATTTCTACCATATAATCAGTGGTTTATAATATATCTTTGCTATGTCAGTTTATTTCAGTAACTGCTAATATAACTGGCACGGTAGTTGCTCTATATTGGGCAAAACAAACTATTTTGCTATGAACCATCTGAACTTGGAGTACGGTATGAAGGAAAGATTAATTGTCATTGGTAACGGTATGGCCGGTATGCGCACCGTTGAGGAAATCCTCAAATTAGATACCGAGGCGTATGACATCACTGTGTTTGGTGCTGAACCACATGGCAACTACAACCGTATTATGCTTTCACCTGTGTTAGCGGGCGATAAGACCATTGATGAAATCATGATCAATGACGAACAGTGGTATGTCGATAACAACATTACCTTGCACAAAGGTAAAACCGTTGTTGATATTAACCGTAAAGCGCGCAAAGTTATTATCGATGATGGTTCAGAATACGAATATGATCGACTATTGATTGCGACAGGTTCAACGCCATTCATTATTCCATTACCGGGTCATGATCTCGAAGGTGTGATCGCTTTCCGCGACATACATGATGTCGACATGATGATTGAAGCGGCTAAAAATCATAAACATGCTGTTGTAATCGGTGGTGGTCTGCTTGGTTTGGAGGCGGCTAATGGTTTAATGCAGCAGGGCATGAAAGTCACTGTACTGCATCTTGTTGACACCTTAATGGAACGCCAAATGGATTCTGTTGCAGGTAAGATGTTACGTAAATCATTAGAAGAGCGTGGCATGGAAATTTTAATGCCGGCGTCAACAAAAGAAATTATTGGTACTGACCGTGTTGAAAAGGTCGTACTTGAAGATGGTCGTGAAATAGAAGCCAATATTGTTGTTATGGCAGTGGGTATTCGCCCGAATATTGAATTGGCTGCAAAAGTTGGTATTCATTGTGAACGCGGTATTGTTGTTAACGATACTATGCAAACATTTGATCCACGTGTTTATTCAGTAGGGGAATGTGTACAACATCGCGGTGAAACTTACGGTTTAGTCGCACCACTATTTGAAATGGCAAAAGTCTGTGCCAACCATCTAGCTCAACACGGCATCGCGCTATATGAAGGTTCGGTTACGTCGACTAAGTTAAAAGTGACAGGTATCGATTTGTTTTCCGCTGGTGATTTTACTGGCGATGAAAATACAGAAGAACTGGTATTCCAGGATGCATCACGTGGTGTTTACCGTAAGCTTGTTATCGAAGATAACAAAGTAAAGGGCGCTGTCATGTACGGCGATACCATTGATGGTTCTTGGTACTTTGATTTGATGCGCGAAGAAACAGACATCGGTGATTTCCGTGAGAAGATTTTATTTGGACAAGCGCACTTAGGTGACTCTGGCCATGGTGATGAAAATCGCATTGAGATGATGTCTGATTCAACTGAAATTTGTGGTTGTAACGGTATATCTAAAGGCGATATCGTAAATTCAATTAACATTAATAAGCTATTAACACTTGATGAAGTACGCGCCCACACTAAAGCCTCTAGTTCGTGTGGTTCTTGTACTGGTTTAGTCGAAAGTATCCTTGCGCATACCGTTGGTGGTGACTATTCAGTAGCACCGCATTTAAAACCAATGTGTGGCTGTACAGAACATACCCATGATGAAGCGCGCAAAGCGATTAAAGATCATGAATTAAAATCAGTTCGTGCAGCACTTGATTTTCTTGAATGGAATACACCGGATGGTTGTGGCAAATGTCGTCCAGCACTGAACTATTACGTAATGTGTCAGTACCCTGATGCAGAAAGTGATGATAGTCAGTCTCGTTTTATTAATGAACGTGCACACGCCAATATTCAAAAAGATGCAACTTACTCGGTAATTCCTCGTATGTGGGGTGGTGGTACAACACCAACTGAATTACGTGCAATTGCTGATGCTGCAGATAAATACAAAATTAAAACAGTACACGTAACCGGTGGGCAGCGAATTGGTTTGTACGGGCTGACTAAACAAGAATTGCCAGAAATTTGGGATGACTTAAATAAAGCAGGATTAGTTTCGGGTCATGCTTATGGTAAAGCACTGCGTACAGTTAAGACTTGTGTTGGTAAAGAATGGTGTCGTTTCGGCACACAAGATTCCACGCAGCTGGGTGTCGATTTAGAGAAAATGACCTGGGGTTCATGGACACCACATAAATACAAGATGGCAGCGTCAGGTTGTCCACGTAACTGTGCAGAAGCAACCATTAAAGATTTTGGAGTTGTCTGTGTTGATTCAGGTTACGAATTACATGTTGGCGGTAATGGCGGTATCAAAGTACGTGTTACAGATTTATTAACAACCGTTAAGACTTCTGAAGAAGTACTCGAGTACGGTGCTGCCTTTATGCAAATTTATCGTGAAGAAGCGCATTACCTAGAACGTACTGCACCTTGGATTGAGCGTGTTGGTTTAGCTTATGTGAAAGAACACATTGTTGACGATGATGATAATCGTAAAGCACTTGCTGAACGTTTCCATTTCTCACAAAGCTTTGCGCAGGACGATCCATGGGAAGCACGTGCCAAGGGTGCAGAAAAGCATGAATTTGAAGCAATGAAAAATATTAACGCGTAAGCACAAACTGCGAGATAAGATAATGAGTGAAGAATGGGTTGAAGTTGGTAGTTTGAGTGATATTCCAAAATTGGGTGCACGCGTTGTGAACGCCCCTGATGGTGATATCGCCGTCTTTCGTACAGCAAGTGATGACGTATTTGCATTGCGTGATGAGTGTCCACACAAAAAAGGACCATTGTCGCAAGGTATTGTGCACGGTGACCGTGTTTCATGTCCGTTACATGATTGGAAGATTATGTTGGATAGCGGTAATGCCGTTGCGCCTGATGAAGGTTGTGCTGCAAGCTACCCGATCAAAATGGATGGTGAGACCATCTTTTTGTCATTAACTCCTAATGAAGGTTGTCCTAACAAGGGTTAACCGTTCAGGTAAGTAAAATGCTTTTTGGTCGTAAACAAAAGAACCCGATTAAGATCGCTGATAAAGGCGTGGTCGAGTGGAAGTATGCCGCATGTGGCTATTGTTCCACTGGCTGTTCTATTGAGGTGGGTTTAAACACCGATGGTAAGCCAGTGGCTTCACGTGGTGTTGCTGATGCAGATGTGAACCGTGGTAAGTTATGTTTAAAAGGTATTTTTGAACATGAATTGTTTGATTCCGCTGGGCGTGGCACAGAACCTAAAATTCGTGAGCAATGGTATGAGCCATGGCAGAACACAACATGGGATACAGCACTTGATAAAACCCATGATGAGATCCGTCGTATTCAAGAAAAATACGGACGCGATTCGTTTGCGATTATCTCTACCGGCCAAATGCTGACGGAAGAATTTTATACTTTAGGTAAATTAACTCGTGGCTTAATTGGTACTAATAATTACGATGGCAATACAACGCTTTGTATGGCATCTGCCGTATCAGGATATAAACGTTCATTTGGTTCCGATGGACCTCCTGGTTGTTATGAGGATTTTGAACATACCGATTGTTTAATTGCCTGGGGTTCAAATCTTCCAGAGCAGCATCCGATTATTTACTGGCGCATGAAAGAAGCGCAGGAAAAGAAAAATTTCACACTGATCGTTGTTGACCCGCGTGTCACTATGTTGGCACAAAATGCACACATGCATTTACCGATCACACCGGGTACCGATGTAGTGTTAATGAATGCATTGATGCATGTGATCATAGATGAAGATCTACAAGACATGGCATACATTGAAGCAAACACAAATGGCTTTGATGAATTGAAAGCAGAAGTAGCTAATTATGATCCTGTTACTGCGGCAAAAATCTGTGGTATTGACGAAGATCGCATTCGTCACGTGGCAAGAATTTTTGCTAAATCTGAATCAGCGATGCAAATATGGACAATGGGTATCAACCAATCAACACATGGTTCTGATGGTGTTGTTGGTATTAATAATTTGGCATTGATTACCGGTAATATCGGTAAGGCAGGCGGCACGAGTCTTTCTATTACAGGGCAGTGTAATGCAATGGGAACGCGCGAGTGGTCATCGTGTTCAGGTTTGCCTAATCACCGTTATCTTGAATCAGAAGATGACCGTGAAGAAATTGCTAAGTTTTGGAATATTGATCCGGAATTTTTCCCGAAAAAACGTGGCATGTTCCAAACAGATATCTATCATGCGATTGAGTCAGGTCAAATTAAGGGTTTGTGGTTAATTGCTACCAACCCTCTAACTTCATTGCCTAACACCGCACGTATTCGTAAAGCAATGGAAAAACTTGAATTCTGTGTTGTACAAGATTGTTACGAAGACACTGAAAGTGCTGAGTATGCACACGTTTTCATGCCAGCGGGAACATGGGCCGAAAAAGAAGGTGTAATGACCAACACTGAGCGTCGTATTAGTTTGGTTAAACCACTTGCAACACCGCCCGGTCAGGCAAAACCAGATCTCTGGGTGTTTAATCGCATGGCAGAACGCTTTAATAAAGAGGGTAATGTTACTTTCCCTGAGAAAGCGCCAGATATTTTTCTTGAAATGACGGAGATTTCTAAAGGTCGTTTAGCAGATATTTCTGGTATGGATCATGCGTTAATTGAAAAGCAACGTGGTATTCAATGGCCTTACACTAAAGAACAGTTAGATAAAGGTGAAGCACCTCCGCAGGGTGGTAAACGCCTTTATACAGAAGAGGCGACATTCCGTTACCCAGATGGTAAGGCGAAGCTCATTCCATTGCCGTTCATTGATAACAATGAAGTGCCAAATGAGAAATTCCCTATTTGGCTTAATACAGGGCGTTTGATTGAACATTGGCATGGACGTACCAAGACTGGCAAGATTGGCGATAACAATAAATATAGCCCGATCCCGTTTATTGAAATCAACCCTGATTTAGCCAATGAGTTAGGAATTCAGCGTGGCGAGTACGTGCGTTTAGTATCACGTCGTTCCGATGCTGTAGTGATGGCACAGCCAACACAACGTGTTGCAAAAAACATGGTGTTCCTACCATTCCATTTCTTTGACTGTGCAAACCGTCTGACATTAGGTTTACTTGATCCACATTCACGCCAGCCTGCTTACAAGCAATCAGCAATACGTATTGAGCGTATGGAAGATCAGCAAGAAGCCGCTCGACTCAGCATGGAAATGCGGAAATTCTAAGGGTTAAACATGTTTAAAGTACGCGACAATGAACCAGATTACGCAT
>JALTKP010000272.1 GCA_027078075.1 Gammaproteobacteria bacterium
CTTCTTGCTTCTGTTCTTGCTTCTGTTCTGTCTTAGCTACCGCTTGATCGTTTGGTGATTGCACTGCCCATGGTGGAGGCGGTGGTGCTTTTGCCCAATCTGGACGTACTGGTGGCATTGGAGCCTTTGCCCAATCAGGTCGTTGCATTGGCATTGGGCGCTGTGGTGCTTTCGCCCAATCAGGTCGTTGCATTGGCATTGGACGTTGTGGTGCCTTCGCCCAATCAGGTCGTTGCATTGGCATTGGGCGTTGTGGTGCCTTCGCCCAATCAGGTCGTTGCATTGGCATTGGGCGTTGTGGTGCCTTCGCCCAATCAGGTCGTTGCATTGGCATTGGACGTTGTGGTGCCTTCGCCCAATCAGGTCGTTGCATTGGCATTGGACGTGGTGGTGGCATTGGGCGTTGTGGTGCTTTCGCCCAATCAGGACGTGGTGGTGGCATTGGGCGTTGTGGTGCTTTCGCCCAATCAGGTCGTTGCATTGGCATTGGATGTTGTGGTGCCTGCATATGCATTGGCGGCATCATATTCTTTAGCATAGCAGGTGGCTCAATCTGTGACTGGTATGGTCCAGGTGGCGGTGGCACAAATACTTGCCCAGATTTTGCATCATCAGCCATTACTGATGTCGTCATCATTGTTGCGATGATCGCTGTCGCCGTCAGTCTATTCATTGCCTTTCCTCTGTTCAGATTTCTCATTCGTCAATATCCTGTTTCAACTGAATACCACGTCTGGTTCGTGACTTCTTCTTACTTGCTGTTTTCTTCGTTACTGCTTTTTTCTTTGTTGCAGCTTTAGCTACAGCTTTCTTTTTAGTCTCTACTTTTTTCTTTATGACCTTTTTCTTTACCGGTTTCTCAGAAACTTCCACTTTATCAGCAACAGCAGGCTGCTTCTCTTCAGCCGTTTTTACTTCTGCCTTTGCTGGCGGTGGTGTTCCTTCTGGATTATTACCTCCTGAACCATCCGGTGAATCATTACCTTTTGGTGCATCACCACCATCATCTGGTTTTGGTGCTGCCTTCTTACCAAATAAGCGACTCCATATCGCCACAAAGAAATTAATAATGGCTCTAATCGATTTTTCAATAGCAATCGAACCATTCAATAAAGCATCACCAATCTTATATTCACGTGCAAGCTTACGTTCATGAGGTGTTAATAATGCCGCATTCGGATCATTCAAGGCACAATCTGCATCGCCTGCTCCTGCCGTTGCACCAGCCATAAGATAAAACTGCTTCTGAGCACTAATACAACCCAGTGGGATAACAACCAACGTCAAAATTGTTGCTACCGCTGTACCAAATAATAAGCTAGCAGCCATACCTTGGAAAATAGGGTCATTTACAATCGCTGCTGCACCAGCCATTAAGGTTAAGGCCGTAATTAAAATAGGTCGCATCCGTGTTTGACCTGCTGAAATCACCGCTTCACGAATTGGCGTACCTGCCTTAACTTCATTCAAGACGAACTCAACGAGCAAAATTGAGTTGCGCACAATTATCCCTGCCAGCGCAATAAAACCAATCATTGAGGTTGCTGTAAATTCTGCACCAAGTGCCCAGTGTCCGGGTATGATCCCGATCAAGGTTAGTGGAATTGGTGCCATAATTAAGCCACCAATAAGGAAATTTTTGAATTCCCAGACGATTAAACCGTAAATCAACAGCAATGCCACCATAAAGGCTGCACCCATATCACGGAAAGTCTCATAAGTAACTGTCCACTCACCGGTCCATTCAAAGCCAGAAATATCATCACTACTTGGTGGCCCAAGCAATCCACCCGGCATACCGGTGATCTTAATGCCATCTGGGGTGGTGTAATTTTCAAGTAAATCTTCTACACCAAACATGCCATAGATAGGAGCACCAAGCTCACCTTCCATTTCACCAGTAACATATTCAATTGCACGTAAATCTTTATGGTAGATAACCGCCTCTTCAAAGTGGCGAACAAATTTACCTAATTCAGCTAGTGGTACTGGTGTACCATCTCGCGCACGAATCGGTAAGTTACCCAAACGTTTTAATTGTGCACGTACTGCCAATGGCACCTGCATAACAATCCAGGTTGGCTCGAGTACTGCTTCACGTTTCACATCGCCTAAACGATAATCACCCATAGCCATATCAAGGTTACGATTTATATCGTCAACACTAATACCATGACGAACCGCTTTTTCTACATCCACTTCAAAACGCCAAAACTCATATTGACCCGTCAGATAATTATCAACGTCAACAATGTTCTCAACGTCGTTAAACATGCGTGTCATATCGCTTGCAACCTTGCGACGTGTTTCTGCATCCGGTCCATAAACTTCAGCAACCACTGTTTGTAATACCGGTGGTCCTGGAGGCATTTCGACGACTTGAATACGTGCATCGATATTATTACGACGAATGTAATCCCATAAGAGATGTCGAGCCTCTACTGCAACTTCATGACTACCACGATCACGTTGTTCTTTATCCGTGAGCATCACCTGAATATCTGCTTGCCATGCTTCTCTGCGTAAGAAGTAATGTCGCACCATGCCATTAAAGTTAAAGGGTGATGAGGTGCCTGCATAATTTTGCATTGCAGTAATTTCAGGAATTTGACGTAACTGCTCTGAAAGTTCTGCTGCAAAGTTAGCCGTCACAGGTAATGCTGTTCCTTCTGGCATATTGATAACAACATTGAATTCAGGTTTGTTATCGAACGGCAACATTTTGACTGTGGCCGCATGGAAATAAAACATCGAACAAGCTAGTAAGGTTAGAGCAACCATACTACCAAGGAAAATAAAACCAAGTGCGCGGTTCATACAAAGTTTTTGCATGATTGGTTTGTAAAAACGCCCAATGCGTTCGCGTGAACGGAGCTCAGCTTCTTCTGCTTTTTTCAATGCTTCCAGTTTTGGTCGTACACGCATAGCAAGCCATGGCACAAACACAAATGCAGCAACCAATGAGAAGAACATTGCCGATGCACCTAATACTGGAATCGGTCGCATGTAAGGACCCATAAGACCGCTCACTACACCCATAGGCAACATCGCAGAAATAATCGCCAGTGTTGCCAGAATGGTTGGGTTACCTACTTCACGAACCGCGTCAACAGCGATCTCTGCCGTCGTTTTACCTGCCTCAAGCCAGCGACGGAAAATATTCTCAACCACCACAGTTGCATCATCAACAAGAATACCAATTGAAAATACCAGTGCAAATAAACTCACACGATCAATGGTGTAATCAAGTACCCAAGCAGCCCAAACAGTGACCAAAATAACAATTGGAATAACTGCTGTCACAACCGATGCCGCACGAATACCTAAACCAACTAAACATAAAATACTTACTGCTACCGCCGCTTCAAATAGTGCGAGTAATAACTCATTAACTTTATGATCAGCCGTCTCACCATAGTTTCGGGTAATAGTGACATTTACGTCACTAGGGATCAGCGTTCCTTTTAAGGAATCCAATTTATCTAAAATAGACTCGGCAACGGTAACGCCATTAGTGCCTACTTTTTTAGCAACCGCTATAGTCACTGCAGGAACGGCCGTTGCCTCAGGTACAAAATCATTATCTGGGTGGCCGCTATAAAAGGTAACTACTTGTGAGGCATCTGCGGGTTCCTGTTTAACCGAGGCTACATCGCGCACATAAACAGGCACATCATCTTGAATACTAATAACAAGGTTAGCAACATCCTGAGCCGTCGTTAAAAAGGCACCACTGTAAACAGTAAAGACGCGGTTGCCCGACTCAACACCACCTGCATCAAGTTCTGTATTTGCTGTGCGAATTGTTCGAGCTAATTCATCCAGCGTAATGCCATGACCACTTAAGCGTTCCGGTGAAGCTTCAATTCGAATTTGTTCACGTCGCCCGCCAGTAATAAAGCCATTGCCGGTATCAGGTACTTGGCTAAGACGCTGCAACACATCGAGTGAAAGCCTTCTTAGCGTCGCATCATCGACAGTATTAGACCACAAGGTTGCCGTAACAATCGGTACATCATCAATACCAACCGGTTTAACCAACGGCATTGCTACACCATGAGGAATACGATCCAAGTTCGACTGCAATTTATCATGTACTTTTACAATCGAAGCGCCGAGTTCTTCGCCAACTTTAAAACGTACTGTAACAATCGCTGCACCACGCATAGTGGCTGAATAAATATGACGCGTACCTGGGATTTCATCCATGATACGTTCAAGCGGTTCAGTTACCAGTGTGGTTACTTGTTCGGCTGAAGCACCGGGGTATTGCACATAAACATCCACCATCGGCACAGAGATCTTTGGATCTTCCTGACGCGGCGTAAACATGAGCCCCAAGATACCAATCGCCAGAAAGGCAAAAATAAGTAATGGTGTTACCGGCGAATCAATAAACTGTTTCGCAATCCCACCAGCAACCCCTGGATCCGGCATAATTTCTTGTTCTGAATTTTTATCTGTCATAGTCGATGCAAATTATTTTTTGTTTTTATCATTAAGTTCGAATTAGTAACGCGCTTGATTAACGGTTTGCCCTGCGCGATATCCTGGTTGTGGTGCTGCCAGAATTTGTTCTCCTGCTTGTAAACCAGATAACACGGGTACATAACCATTCCCCAATGGCTCACCCAAGCGAACTAAACGTAATTGTGTTTTGTTGTCACGGCCCAAGACGAACACGGCAGGTAAACTACCGCGACGTACAGCTGCCTGCTCTGGAATGACGGGCGTTAACTGCCCTCTAGAGTTGCCATCTGGCAACATCACTTCAGCATAGAGACCAGGGCCACCTGATGTACCGGCAGGTAAATCAAGTTTTACTGTAACGGTGTGTCTGTTCACATGAGCAGCAGGATAAATTTGTGCAATACGTGCTTCTACTTGCCCGCCCACATCCAGTCTCGCAGGTACAGACATGCCCACTTGTAATTTACCAACAACACGCACTGGCACTTCTACCTGGATCTGTAAGCGTGTGACATCAGCAATACTCACCAGTGGTTCACCGGGCTGTACTGTGTCACCTACCTCAACAAATTTCTTAGTCAAAACACCAGCAAAAGGCGCAACCGTTCTCGCGTCACGCAATTTAGCTTCTACCGCGTCAATGCCTGAATGTGCTTGTAAGATTTGTGATTGGGCTTTTTGCACATTGGAGCTTTGACCATATAGATCTGCTTGTCGCTCTAACCATGGATTACCCATACCAAGATTACTGCCTATGCCGCGAGTAAAGAATTGATCAAACATGGATGGCATGCCCATCCCCGGCATTCTGCCAATGTCACGTGATTTTGGAGCCCATAGCTCACGAGAATATTGCACTCGGCTATTTCTCAGCATACTTTCAGCGGTACCGAGCTGCGCAAGAGCACGACGTCGCTCTGCATTGAGCGCATCATCGCTTAAACCGACAATTAGGGCTTTCGGTGTAAACCAATCACCCTCTTTACCACCTAAAAATTCAACCCGACCAGGCAACTGTGCTGTTAGCGTCACTTCACGCATCGCAACAACGGATCCACCCAGAATCATATTATTGTTCTGAGGCGCTGCCATCACGCGGTAGATACCTGCGCCACCTTGATAAAATTGGTTCGGCATCCCCTGATTATTATAACCAGCACCGGAAGGCGGCATCGCCGCAACTGAGAGAGGCAATGCAATACCTATTGTTAGTAAGGCTCTCTTTATATATTCGGTGGTCATGCTCTTTCCTCTATCCTTTGGCGCTTTCTTATTATCATTACCTTTTGTAATGTTTGCAGGGTTCGTGCCAATTATTAAGTTGTTGTTTTATATCTATTTAATTCCCCGTGTTGCAGAGCTGCTGCAACACTAAAAACAGCACAATGCATTAGTATTTTATTAAATAACTGTTTTATTAATAACTTATACTTGTTGCGGGTGTTACACTAAGTTGCAACATACCGCATCATCTGCAACATCAGGAGAATTAACCCTTATGAACAAGACCGAACAGTTTCTAGAAGCCCTAGAGCCTATACTCAATCATGTTGATGAGGGCGTCCTTATTGCGGAGCAGACTGATAATGTACTCTACTACAATTCCCGTTTTAGGGAACTAGTTTCACTCCCTGACAACTCAAAATTAAATTCTCTTCACGAGCTAAAGTCATTCAATATTAAAAAATTAATCCTCCGCGCTGCCATTGACGCAGGTGAAGTAGACGCAGCAAGCCGACCAACTGGCAGTTTTGTCGAATTTGAACATATATTGGAACTAGAAAATTCCAGCCGTCCGTTGCATGTTCGAAGCGGTTTAATCTCTCTGCCATCCAGCTCAAGCCTAGTTCGAGTTGTAATGGTCAAAGACCGAACCGAACACAAACAACTCGCTGCGGTGCTGTCACACGGCAGTGATAGTGGTCTAATTACTAACGACACACAAATGCTGGAAATCATTGCCCGACTCGAGCAAATCGCCCCCTCACAGGCATTTGTACTATTACAGGGTGAATCCGGCACCGGTAAAACTCAGCTCGCACGCTATCTCCATCAACAGAGTACACGTAGCAAAAAACCCTATGTTGAAGTCAATTGTGCCGCCATTCCTCATAGCTTGATTGAGTCGGAGTTATTCGGTCACGTTAAAGGGGCTTTCACCGGTGCACACCAACGGCGTGAAGGGCGTTTTCAGTCTGCCAGTGGCGGTACATTGTTTCTCGATGAGATCAGTGAAATTCCGTTGGAGCTACAAGCAAAACTACTGCGAGCAGTACAAGACCAATGCTTTGAAATGGTTGGCTCAGATAAAACAATTAAAGTGGATGTACGAGTTATCACTGCAACAAACCAAAATCTGCGTGATCAAGTTGATAGTGGACAGTTCCGTGCTGATTTATTTTATAGGCTCGCGGTGATTCCGATTAATATCCCTCCGCTACGAGAGCGCCCTGGCGATATTTCGCTGTTAATAAAACAATTCGTCAAACAATTAGTTGAGCGCGGCTATCCAGATAAACTTAACTGGCATAACGAAGCATTGAGCATGATGCTGGATTACAGCTGGCCAGGTAACGTACGAGAATTACGCAATGCCGTTGAGCATGGCATGATTTGCGCTAATGACAATGAAATTACGATTAGTAGCTTGCCACAAGACATTAGTTCTAAGCGAAATGCCCCACTCTCTGCTGGTCACTCTATTAGCCAATACGAAAATAATCAGCAGCGAGAAAAAATCATCACCGCATTACAGCAGGCTAAGGGCAATCGTGCCAATGCCGCTGAAAAACTAGGTATTAATCGAACTACGCTATGGCGGCGTATGCAAAAATTTGGGATTGACGATATAAGCTCAGATTAATTTATTCATCTGGGTGGGTAGGAAATAATTCACGGACAGCCCATTTTGCAAACTCAGTTCGAGTACAGCTATCGGCACTCTTTAAACCTTGTCCTTCAACCACCCGGTATATCACCATGTCTTTTTGAGGTTCGTCATGTTGTGCTTCATCAATAATGTGTCGCACTGACCACTCGGCACCATGTTTACTATTGGTGTAGTAATGGCCCAGTTTTATTTCATTCGATGAAAAGATTGGAATTTGGGCATGCTCCAGTGCCAGCGCAAAAATTTGTTGCAGATCGCTGGCATTCAAATCCACTACCATATCCATATCTGCCAAAGCTCGCTCAATATATTTCTTATCAATCAAACGAGATTCTTGTTTTACTTCTAAACTCGGTGTATCAGTGAAGCGCATCAAACTGGTTGGGTAACGACGCCAAGGAAAAAAGTTATTAAAAATTAACGCTGTAATAAAAATAATCACCGTATTAATCAATACTGGCGTCAGCATATATTGAAAGCCCAACTCATGAATGGTGCTACTGCCAATTACAGCCGCCAATGCAGTTGCACCACCAGGAGGATGAATACAACGAAACACGTGCATAGTGCCAATCGCTAAACCAACCGCGAGACCCGCAGCAAAGAACATATTTGGCACAAACTGATAACAAGCAACGCCAATGGCTGCGGAGATGAGTTGACCACCAAACAATGCCCATGGTTGTGATAGCTTACCGTGTGGTACTGCAAACACTAGCACTGCCGAAGCCCCCATTGATGGCACTATCAATGCGGCACCACTAGCACCAGTAAATTTGAAGCTCACCCAACTAATTAAAAAGATACCGACAAAACCACCCAATGCAGCAGTCAACTTTTCAGCATTACTCACCGAATTATCAATACCTAACGTAGTTTTTATTTTTTCTAGCAAATGTTTCATTGTAATGAAATTGTCGTATCCACTAATTTATTTTTAATACTATCTTGTTTAGTGAGTAATTATATAGGTTATTTAGCCATTTAATTACATCAAATTTTTATTATTCAACCTACCACATCCAACTCACGAGCTCTGAATTTTATGCCTAACTGCTTAGCGAGAATACGACAGGCATTAACGTCGACACCTTCAAGACCATTAATAGCGGTTGCAGTAACCTGTAAAACAGATTGCTTTGCCTGTGTTAGAAAATCAAGCATTGCTATATAAGAACCTTCAATAGCGGGTCGACAATGCTGAGCATAAACCGTTTCATTCTGTGCATTCATAGATACCGATACAGCATCAATGCATTGCGACAGCTCAGGAACAATATTACGTTTATTCACCAGTGAACCCAAACCATCTGTGTTAAGTCGAATAAAAATATCAGATTGTTGTTTAATATGCTGAGCCAACTGTAAAAGAATATTCAATCGCAAGGTAGGTTCACCGAAACCACAAAAAACAACCTCACTAATACCTGATAAAGAAGGCATAGCTGATAATAATTCAGCTAGCTTTGGTAACCGGTCTAAACTTAGATTGTATTGGTGTAGATTATAATCGCCTTTAGTCTTAGGGCAAAAAACACAATCAAGGCTACATCGATCTGTCAGGTTAATATATAAACGGTCATCGATAGTATAAAACCAAGTATCCGCGCTCATTATTATCCTGCCACCTTTGTTAAGCCAGCTTGCTTATACCAATAGCCATTGCAACCATCCCCATCAATATCAGTATATTTTTGACCTAACCGTGCCTGACTAAACGCTTCAATCACGTCTGCCATACCCTTCAACTGAGGTGCCAAACGAAGAACATCAACACCCATAACTTGCATCTCTGGAATAGCTGAAAGTAAATTATATTTTTCACCTGACTGAGTTTGAATGCCATTAATATTAAATAATTGTTGTTGTTCCTGAGTCTTTACATTAAGTCCATCAGGATATTCAGCACATATAAATTGACAATTATCTTTAACAAGCTCATGTGAACGTGCTGTAAAACAACGTGCCGAGTATGCGAGAGGTAAGTTACCGTAAGCGAACACTTCTGTTTCAATATTGTTTTTTTCAGGCATCGCAGCTAATTCTTTCAAAATACAACTTAAGGTATCACCTGATAATTCGACCGGCATTACCCACCTAACCAAACCTTGCCGCGCCAGAAAAGCTAATGACTTATGATTATAAATATTTATAAAGGCACCTGTTACAAACTGATGCTGCTGTTCAGTTAACATCTGTACAGCTGCCATATCATTTGCTTCGACCATGAAGTCTTGTTGCTGACAAATTTTACGCATCATTTTGAGTTCAGATTGAGCCTCAATGAGTGTTAATGTCGACAATACAACCTGCTTTCCTTTGTCCGTTAATTGTTTCGCCAACGTAAGCCAATCAGCTAATTTAAGGTGCCGGCGTTTCGCACAAACGACTTCACCTAAATAAACAATATCAACCGCTGTGTCTGCAACCAAATCATAGAAATCAAAAACCTGCTGGCGAGGCCAAAAATATTCAATAGGTCCGATAGATAGCTTCATTTCATGTCTCTTATTGCCAAGGCCTTGAATAAGCACCTAGCGTTGTTTGTGAACCTTCCGAAAGTTTTGCTAGAACATTTTGCCAACTAGAACGTGCTGTAAACTCTTCGTCTGATGTTAAAAAATAATCCAATGCTTCTCGCCAAACACGTGTTACCTGTTCTACATACGCGGGGCTACGTTGCCGCCCTTCTATTTTAATTGCCTTAATACCCGCCGCTGCAAGCTCAGGCAAGATATTCAGCGTATTCAAACTAGTCGGGCTTTCCAGTACATGCTTAATATCATTGTTTACTTCAAAACGGCCTTTACAAAGCGTTGGATAACCAGCGTTCTCATCTTTCTCAAAACGATCAATCAAAATATTATTCAATCGTGACTCAAGAATATCGCCCTCATTCTTCCAAACCACCGCTTTAGCCGGCGAACAAACGCCACACATGTTAGGTGATTCGCCTGTTACATAAGATGAAAGATGACAACGACCTTCAGCCATAATACAAAGGCTACCGAAGCCAAATACTTCCAGTTCAACCGGACTATGCTCCGCGAGATTTTTAACTTGTGCTAAGGAAAGCACGCGCGGTAAGACTGCACGTTGAATGCCAAAATTGTGTAAGTAAAATTGCAAAGACTCACTGTTAGTCGCACTGCCCTGTACAGATAAATGCAACCTTAATTCCGGGTATTTATTTGAGGCATATTCAAGAATAGATATATCGGCAGCGATTACTGTGTCGATGCCAATGTCTGCCGCTCTATCAATTGCGTACCGCCATTGATGCCAGCGTTGCGGTTGAGGATAAGTGTTAACCGCTAAAAACAATTTAACATCATGCTGATGCGCATAATTAATCGCCTTAACAATTTTATTTGTATTAAAATTCAAGCCAGCGAATGATCGTGCATTCGTTTCATCATTAAAACCGATATAAACTGCATCTGCACCGTTATCAACAGCTTTCTTTAATGACTGGTAATTACCTGCAGGACAAACTAGTTCCATTGTAGACCTCGCTGTTGACTACTCTCTAACCTGCATGCCTGCTCACAACCCAATGTTTTTAGATTTTCATAAATAGCATTTAATACCTGCCATTTATGCGAACACCATTTGGGCGCAAGTAATAAACGTTGTTCTGCGGTTGCGGTAAGACGATGAATAATGATATCGGCAGGCGTGTGCATCAGTAAAGTACTCGCTTGTGACACATAATCATCAAAGTCCATTGCCTGATATTCACCACGTCGCCATTCATTTGCTAACTGAGTTCCTTTTACAACATGCAATGGATGA